>JBQTHQ010000101.1:0-23264 GCA_052389695.1 Bacteroidota bacterium
TGGATTTTTTTTAGCTTTTAAAAAGCCTAAATGGTTTTCTACGCTGGCGTTAGCATCGCCATACAAGATTTCTGAGTTTGGTTTATAAAACAAAGGATTATCTTCTCCGGAATAACCAGCAGACATAGAGCGTTTCATAATAATTACTTTTTCGGCTTTCCATGCTTCAATAACCGGCATACCGTAAATAGAGCTTGCAGGATCATCTTGCGCACTGGGGTTAACAACATCATTCGCTCCAATTACCATCACCACATCAGTATCAGGCATATCATCATTTATTTCATCCATTTCCAAAACAATATCGTAAGGCACATTTGCTTCCGCTAATAATACATTCATGTGGCCTGGTAAACGCCCCGCAACCGGGTGAATTGCAAAACGTACATTTTTTCCTGCCTTACGTAAGATTTGCACCATTTCATAAATTGGGTATTGCGCTTTAGCAACTGCCATTCCGTACCCCGGAACAATAACTACTGATTTTGCCTCTTTCAACAATGCAGCAACCTCTTCGTGATTTAATGCAGTTACTTCACCTTCAATTGCTTTTTTCTCACCTTTTGGTCCAAGGCTCGAACTTGCAAATATTACGGAGAAAAAAGAACGATTCATGGCATGGCACATGTGCATAGAAAGAATAGCACCGGAACTTCCTACCAAAGCACCCGTAACAATTAACAGATCGTTACCTAACATAAAACCTGCTGCTGATGCTGCCCAACCTGAATAGGAGTTTAACATGGAAACAACTACCGGCATGTCTCCACCACCAATTGCCATTACTAAAACAACACCAATGAAAGAAGCAATTGCCATCATGATACCCAAATAAAGCATGCCACTTGTTCCTTGTGCGTTACAGAATAAAACACCGCAAACAACACAAGCTATTAGCAAGGTTAAATTCATCATTTGAAGTCCTTTAAAACTCCAAGGTTTAGAAGGAACCTTACCATCCAATTTTCCCCAGGCAATAATTGAACCTGTGAATGTAATTGCACCGATAAAAATTCCCACAAAAACTTCTACTAAATGTATTGTATGCTCTGCGCCATGCAAAGCTTGTGTACTAGGATCAAGGTAAGAACCAATGCCAACTAACACGGCTGCTAATCCCACAAAACTATGAAGTATCGCAACTAATTGCGGCATAGCTGTCATTTCCACTTTTCTGGCCACCATAATTCCAATTACAGATGCAATAGCAATTGCGGCGATAATGTAAACATGGCCTTCAACGCCTTGTCCCATAACCGTTGCGATGATCGCTATGATCATTCCGACAATTCCATATAGAACGCCACGTTTTGCAGATTCCTGAGAAGCTAATCCACTTAAACTTAAAATAAACAGAATACTTGCAAATAAGTATGCGGCTGTTTGTATTTCTTTAACTATAAACATAATCTTTTCTTTTATCCACCGAAGCCTTGGCGCAGGTGGGTTATTTTTTAAACATTTTCAACATACGGTGTGTCACCACAAATCCGCCAACAATATTAATACTCGCGATCAAAATTGCTACGGAAGCAAGAATGGTCATGATATTTCCTATGTCATTTTTAGTTTGCAACAAACCTCCAATAACAATGATTCCGCTAATGGCATTGGTAACAGCCATTAATGGAGTATGTAAAGCGTGAGATACATTACTGATCACTTGCCATCCAACAAAAATAGCTAACACAAACACCGTGAAGTGCTGAATAAAAGCAGAAGGCGCAAATGCACCAACTAATAACAACAATGCACCAATAACTGTCATGCTGATAATTGTTGATGTAGCTTTTTTCTTTGCAATTTCTTCTTCTGATTTTTTTGTTTCTTCGGCAGTAGGCGCAGTAACTTTTTTAGCACCGCCGCCTGCAGTAGGACTTACTTGTAAAGGAGCAGGAGGCCAATTTATTTTTCCGTTATGAGTTACCATTGCACGAGACACAACGGCGTCTTCCATATCAATTTTAAATTTCTCGGCTTTACCCATGTCATCTAACAAGTGACACAAGTTGTTGCCGTATAATTGAGAAGCCTGATTTGGTAATTGATTTAATTTTCCAACGATCACAACACCATTATCGGTTGTATAAACTTCTCCGTTCTTTGTTAACGGGCAGTTCCCACCAGATGAAGCCGCTAAGTCAATAATAACCGAACCCGGTTTCATTGCAGCAACGTGATAATCTAACCACAATTTAGGAGCCGGCCTGCCCGGAATTTGTGCAGTAGTAATAACAATATCAACTTCTTTTGCTTGTTCTAAAAATAATTTCATCTCTGCTTCGATGAATTCTTTACTCATTTCTTTTGAGTAACCCGAAGCAGTTGCACCGTCTTCATTAATTTCTACAGTTAAGAATTGCGCGCCCATGGATTCAATTTGCTCGGCAACTTCTTTACGTGTATCAAATGCTCTTACAATAGCACCTAATGAATTCGCAGCACCTAACGCAGCTAATCCTGCAACACCCGCACCAATCACTAATACTTTTGCAGGTTCAACTTTACCGGCAGCTGTAATTTGTCCGTTTAAAAATCTTCCGAAATAAAATGAACCTTCAATTACCGCACGGTAACCAGCAATGTTTGCCATGGAAGAAAGAACATCCATTTTTTGTGCACGTGAAATACGCGGAATAGCATCCATCGCTATCGCATTTACTTTTTTATCCGCTAATTTTTGTAATAAAGGTTGGTTTTGTGCAGGCCATAAATAGCTTAGCATCACCAAACCTTCTTTCATTAAATCAACTTCTTCCATTGAAGGTTCTTTCACCTTCAATACGATGTCTGATTGACCATAAATTTCGGATGCCGTGTTTACTATTTTAGCACCGGCTTCTTCAAATTCTTTATCAGAAAAATTAGCTTTTACACCGGCATTATGCTGAATGTAAACTTCAAAACCTTGCTTTTGCAGTCGTTTGACAGTTTTGGGGGTTGCGGCTACTCTTAATTCGCCTGGAGAAATTTCCGCTGGAATACCAACTTTCATATTAAAGATATTTAGTGTTGACTTAAAATAGACTTAATAAACAATCTAAGTATAATTGGAGATTTGGTGAACTTAATTTCCAACTCTCTGATTCTTTATTTCTCCATTTTGTTTCGTCCCGAAAGTAAGAAAATAAATTTATCTGCCAAAATCATAGAACAGTAAGATACAACAACCATTAAAAACAAATAAAAATAGAGCGTATTTGCTCTTATTCAAATGCTTCAAACTCAATGCTTTCGGTTTACTAAAAACAAACCCTTTAAACTTTTTGTATATAATTAATAAAGGGCTACTTTTGCAATCTTTTTATAAAACAAATTAAATGATCAGCATTGGTAAACACCCCTTAACTGTAAACGATTTTTGCAAAATATTATATAAAGGTGAAAAGGTTGACCTTGACAAAACCGCATTAAAAAAGGTAACTGAAAGTCACGAATTTTTAAAATCATTTTCAAAAAATAAACTTATCTATGGCATCAATACGGGCTTCGGACCGATGGCTCAATACAAGATAAGTGACAAAGATCAGCTTAACCTCCAATACAATCTCATTCGCAGTCACTGTACCGGTGCAGGAAAGCGTTTATCAGATATTTATGTAAAATCATCCATGATCTGCCGCTTAAGCTCTTTGATGCAGGGCTATTCAGGGATCCATCCGGAAGTGGTTATTTTATTAAAGGAATTGATCAATCACGATATTTATCCCCAGATATTTGAGCATGGTGGTGTTGGTGCAAGTGGAGATTTGGTTCAGTTAGCGCATTTAGCATTGAATTTGATCGGTGAAGGAGAAGTAACTTATAAAGGAAAATTACGTCCCACCGCTGATGTTTATAAAGAAGTAAAGATCAGACCGATCACAGTTCACTTGCGCGAGGGCCTGGCATTAATCAATGGAACATCTGTTATGACAGGTATTGGAATGGTAAATCTGATCCATTCAAAACAATTACTGAACTGGAGTATTTCTTCCTCCATGCTGATCATTGAAATGGTGGAGTCCTTTAGCGACCATTTTTCAAAAGAGCTGCACCAGGTAAAGCCCCATATCGGGCAACGCACTATTGCCAGTGCAATGAACAGATCAATGAACAACAGCAAACTCATTCGTAAACGCGAAGAGCACTTATTTAATAACAGTCACAAAAATGTGGATGTGTTTAAAGATAAAGTGCAGGAGTATTATTCCATCCGTTGTGTACCGCAGATCCTGGGGCCTGTTTTAGATACTATCACTTGCACTCAAATTATTTTAGAGAATGAGGTAAATTCAGTAAATGATAACCCTATCATTGACAAAGCCAATAATAATATTTTTCATGGAGGTAATTTTCATGGGGATTATGTGGCCCTGGAAATGGATAAATTAAAAATTGCCATCACCAAATTGACCATGCTTGCAGAACGCCAGCTGAATTTTTTATACAACAATAAATTAAATGGTAAAATCCCTCCATTTGTAAACCTTGGTACACTTGGTCTGAATTTAGGAATGCAAGCGGCACAATTTACTGCTACATCCACCACGGCAGAAAATCAAATGCTGTCAAACCCAATGTATATCCATAGTATTTCCTGTAATGGTGATAACCAGGATATAGTAAGTATGGGCACCAATGCCGCATTGATCACAGGCAAAGTTGTTGAGAATGCTTACCAGGTACTAACAATAGAATTATTAAGTGCTGTTCAGGCAATTGATGCTTTAAAGTTTGACAAGAAGTTGTCGAGTGTTTCACAAGATATTTATAAACAAATACGCAAGATCGTTCCTAGCTTTAAGGATGATACTATCTTGTATAAAAAATTAGAAAAGATAAAGCTTCATTTGCAGGAAAATGATCCGGGAATAATTTGATAGGCAATAAAGCTATTACACAATAGAAATTAAAAAGACAGATTCGTTAGCTACACAGATTGGTATATTAGTATAAATTCGTAATTGGTAGATAGTATGAAATACGCTTTAGTAACAGGAGGTTCAAGAGGCATTGGCCGTGCAATATGCGTAAAATTAGCGGAGATGGGTTATTATGTGTTGATCAATTATACATCAAAAAAAGAAGAAGCGGAAAGCACATTGAAATTGATTCGGGAAAAAGGCAGCGATGGAGAGATCATGAAATTTAATGTGGCTGATCAAGCAGAGGTTGAAGGAACATTGGGTGCTTGGATAGATAGAAATCCTGATAAAATAGTTGAAGTGTTGATAAATAATGCAGGCATACGCAAAGATCAATTATTAATGTGGATGAGTAACGAAGAATGGAATACGGTTCTTGGCATTGGTTTAGGTGGTTTTTTTAATGTTACCCGACTGATCATCAAAGGAATGCTGGTAAAAAAATATGGCCGGGTAGTAAATGTTGTTTCCTTATCCGGATTAAAAGGTTTACCGGGACAAACCAATTATTCAGCAGCTAAGGCAGGTGTTATTGGCGCTACAAAAGCCCTTTCCCAGGAAGTAGGCCGAAGAGGTATTACTGTAAATGCTGTGGCCCCCGGTTTCATTAAAACAGATATGACTGAAGGTATTAATGAAAAAGATTTTAAACAATTGATCCCGCTTAACCGTTTTGGTACCGCCGATGAAGTAGCAGATGCTGTTTGCTTTTTAGCATCCGATAAAGCATCTTACATAACAGGACAAGTACTTTCCATTAATGGCGGCCTTTATAGTTAATTAACAGATTGACCGAAGTTACTCTCCTGCATGGCTCAATAATTGCATGTTCATACATCAAAAAATTAATTTATCTTTAACTTTTTTTACATTAATATTGAAATGAATAACAGAGTTGTTATAACGGGATTAGGAATTTGGGGTTGTCTCGGAAAAAATATAGAGGAAGTAAAACAATCTTTATACACCGGCAAATCGGGTATTGGCTTGGATCCGGAACGTAAAGCCTGGGGCTACCGTTCAGGCTTAACAGGTATTGTAGAAACACCCCAGCTGAAAGGAGTACTGGACAGAAGAGCCCGCGTTGGATTGTCAGAAGAGGCGGAATATGCCTATATGGCTACTGTTGAAGCCCTGAAAAATGCTAAAATGGATATTGAATGGATCGAAAAAAATGAAGTGGGTATTTTATATGGTAATGATAGTTCCGCAAAAGCAGTAAGTGAAGCCATTGATACTATCCGTCTAAAAAAAGATACTACCTTATTAGGCTCCGGTTCCATTTTTCAATCTATGAATTGTACGGTGACCATGAACCTTTCCACCATATTCAAATTAAAAGGTATCAATTTTACGATCAGTGCTGCCTGTGCCAGCGGTTCGCATTCATTGGGTTTAGCTTATTTGATGATAAAATGGGGGCTACAAAAACACATTATTTGTGGAGGGGCACAAGAGGTAAATCCTTTTGCATTTGGAAGTTTTGATGGTTTAAGCGCTTTCTCCATCCGTGAAAATGAACCTGCAAAGGCATCACGACCGTTTGATAAAGACCGCGATGGCCTTATCCCGAGCGGTGGTGCAGCCACACTTATTCTGGAAAATTATGAAGATGCGGTAAAACGCAGCGCACCCATTTTAGCAGAGGTAGTTGGTTATGGATTCTCATCAAATGGTGAACATATTTCCAATTCCAACGTTGACGGGCAGGTACGTTCTCTAAATATGGCTTTAACAGATGCGGGAATGAAAGCATCTGATATAGATTATATAAATGCACATGCCACTTCCACACCCGGAGGCGATTATGCCGAAGCACAAGCAATTGATGCGGTGTTCGGTGAATGCAAACCATTGGTAAGCTCCACCAAATCAATGACAGGACATGAGTGCTGGATGGCCGGAGCAAGTGAAATAGTGTATTCCACCATTATGATGCAGAATAATTTCGTAGCTCCTAATATTAATTTTGAAAACCCGGACGAAGCATCTGCAAAATTAAATATCGCTACAAAAACCGTGGAAAAAAATATTAATGTATTTTTGTCCAACTCTTTTGGTTTTGGAGGAACGAATTCATCCCTGATCATAAAGAAAATTTAACACCAATAATTTGGAATAATCGACAAAAAATGACACAAGCAGAGATCATCAAAAAAATAAATGAATTTTTAGTAGACGAATTTGAAGTAGATGCCGAAAAAATTACGCCGGATGCAAACCTGCGTGAGACCCTTGATCTTGATAGTTTGGATTACGTAGATCTGGTAGTGATCATTGAAAGCAATTTCGGTTTTAAAGTTGTTGCCGAAGATTTTATAAATATTCAAACATTCCAGAATTTTTATGATTATGTAAATAAAAAAGTAGCTGCTAAGGCTACTGCGTAGCTGGTCATTGGTTGATTGGGAATAGTTCATTCATAATTTATAATTCATAATTTATAATTCCAGTGGCACAATGGGAAGGAAAATCAAAAGGAACAGTAATCGGCCATAAAATATTTGTTTTTATACTCAATCATTTAGGGCTAAAGCTGGCGTACATTGTACTAAAGTTTGTAGCCCTTTATTATTTCCTTTTTTCATTCAAATCAAACAAGAATAGTTATTATTATTTCCATCACGTTTTAAAATACAAGCGTACAACTACTCTTTTAAAAATTTACAAGAACTATTATATTTTTGGTCAAACGATTCTGGATAAGGTTGCTTTATTGGCAGGAGTAAAAACCAAATTTACGGTCGACCACGAAGGAGGCGAAATACTTGATAAAATTGCTGAAACAGGAAAAGGTGGGATTCTTATTAGCGCACATATTGGTAACTGGGAGATTGCGGGGCAATTATTGAACCGCTTGAATACAACATATAATATCCTGATGTATGAGAATGAACGGGAAAGTATAAAACAATACATGACCAGTGTGGAAAAGAAAAAAAATGTGAATATCATAGCCATTAAAGATGGAGAATTGGGCCACATTATTGAGCTTCGTAATGCCTTCAATAATAATGAACTGGTAGTAATGCATGGTGATCGTTTTCGTGAAGGTGCAAAAACTTATGAAGCAACTTTTTTAGGAAAAACGGCTCATTTCCCGGCCGGGCCTTTTATTATGGCTGCAAAATTTGCCGTGCCTGTTACATTTGTATTTGCACTAAAAGAAACAGATACACATTACCATTTTTTTGCTACAGAACCTATCCAGTTAAAACGCACCCGCTCCGAAGAGCAAACTGATATTGCAGCAAAGGGCTTATTACAAACCTATATTTCTGAGTTTGAAAAAATCGCGCATCGTTACCCGGAGCAATGGTTCAATTATTATGCTTTTTGGAAAGAACAGGAATAGTTATTAGTGAATAGTTAATAGTAATTAGTATTGATTCGTATTTCGTAGATGACAAAAAAAGAACGTTTCGAAAAAATAATAGATTATTTCAGCACACATCAACCTGTTGCTGAAACAGAATTACATTATTCCAATCCATATGAACTATTAGTTGCTGTCGTATTATCCGCACAATGTACCGATAAGCGTGTAAATATGGTTACTCCTGCGTTGTTCAAAGCATTCCCGCTACCAGCAGTGATGGCTGCTGCCAGCAGCGATGAAGTATTTCAATACATTAAAAGCATCAGTTATCCGAATAATAAAGCCAAACACCTGGTAGGCATGGCCAATATGCTGGTTCATGATTTTAAAGGTGTGGTACCCTCAGATATAAATGAATTACAAAAACTTCCGGGAGTTGGACGTAAAACTGCCAATGTGATCGCATCGGTGGTATATGACCAACCTGCAATGGCTGTTGATACTCATGTATTTAGGGTATCTGCGAGGTTAGGACTAACCACCAATGCAAGAACACCATTTGAAACCGAAAAGCAATTAGTTAAATATATTCCCCGAGAGAAGATCGCTATTGCCCATCATTGGCTGATCCTACATGGGCGATACATCTGCGTGGCCCGTACACCAAAATGTGAAATTTGTCCATTGACACTTTGGTGCAACTATTATCAAAAAATGATCAAAAATCCTTTAGCATAAAATTGCCAAAATATTTAGCAATTAGCTTTGAAGAAACACACCACATCCGATATAAATCAATACAGAAAAGGATCATAGCCAAAATTAACATTTTCAAAACCTGTTAATAACTCCTTTATTTAGACTTATCTACCTAGAATATAATCATCTAATTTTGTTTTTAGGAAATATCGGGGTTATGGCAAATTATGTTACAAAATTAAAAAAAGGTGATAAAGCCCCTGATTTTAAAGCGAAAGACCAGAATGGGAAGGTCGTTTCTTTGAAAGATTTCAGAGGTCAAAAACTGGTACTTTTCTTTTATCCGAAAGACAATACCCCCGGTTGTACTAATGAAGTTTGCAATTTGCGTGACAACTATGCTGCTTTAAAAAAGAAAGGATATTCAATTGTTGGAATAAGTGCGGATGATGAAAAAAAACATACAAAGTTCATTAAAAAATTTGATCTTCCTTTTTCGCTTTTAGCGGATGTGGATAAAAAAGTAATAGATGCTTATGATGTATGGGGCGAAAAACACTTTATGGGACTTACGTTTGATGGTATTGTAAGAACCACGTTTGTAATAGATGAAAAAGGGATAATTGAAGAAGTGATCACAAAGGTGGACACTAAAAACCATACTGAACAGATCCTGGAAAAGGAATTATAAATATGAGTTATAAATTATAAGTGTTCATCTAAACTGACCAAAGACTAACGATTAAATACTAAAAAAATGAGCAAAGAAACGAAAGGCGCAAAAGAAGCCAAAGAGATCAACAAAGAGAAGCTAAAAGCTTTACAATTGACCATGGATAAACTGGAAAAAACCTATGGTAAAGGAAGCATCATGAAAATGGGCAATAGCCCGGTAGAGAACGTGGAAGTTATTCCCACAGGCTCTTTATCCTTGGATATTGCTTTAGGCATTGGCGGATTACCTAAAGGAAGAGTAATTGAAATTTATGGTCCTGAATCATCCGGTAAAACCACTCTTACATTACATGCCATTGCTGCAGTTCAAAAAGCAGGAGGTATTGCAGCATTCATTGATGCGGAACATGCCTTTGACCGCACTTATGCTGAAAAGTTAGGGATTGATACTGAAAATTTATTGATCTCTCAACCTGATAATGGTGAGCAGGCTTTGGAAATTGCTGAAAATTTAATTCGCTCAGGAGCTATTGATATCATTGTAATTGACTCGGTTGCGGCATTAGTCCCTAAAAGTGAAATTGAAGGTGAAATGGGTGATTCAAAAATGGGATTGCATGCCCGGTTAATGTCGCAGGCATTGCGTAAACTTACGGGAACAATTAATAAAACCGGGTGCTGCTGTATCTTTATCAATCAATTGCGTGAAAAGATCGGTGTAATGTTTGGGAATCCGGAAACAACAACCGGTGGTAATGCACTTAAATTTTATGCTTCCATTCGTTTAGACATCCGCAGGATCGGACAAATAAAAGAAGGTGATTCTGTAATGGGTAACCGCACACGTGTTAAGGTGGTGAAAAATAAAGTTGCTCCCCCCTTCCGCCAGGCAGAATTCGATATTCTTTATGGGGAAGGTATTTCTAAAGTGGGTGAAATTGTTGATCTGGGTGTTGAGCACAACATTGTTAAAAAGAGTGGATCATGGTTCAGTTATGGTGATACCAAATTAGGGCAAGGACGTGATTCGGTAAAAGCATTATTTAATGATAATCCTGAACTGATGGAAGAAATAGAGTTCAAGATCAGAGAAGCATTAAGCGGTGGAGCTACGACAACTGTAACCGCTGCTGTTCCTGAACTGGCAACTGCAAAGTAAAGAACCTACCAAAAATAGATCAGTCATCCCCAACAATGTATTCCTGAAGAATGCGTTAAAAAAGGGATGGCTTTTTTATTTACTTTTATTCAATGAAAATGAAAACCCTGTTTATCATCACTTGTGTTGTGATAATTTCTTTGTTTACTTCCTGTGCCGAAGATACTAAGAAATTTAATACTCAGACATCCGACACAACTTCTTTAAATATACCTGAAGAATTAAAACAATTGAACGCGCAGTTACTTGCAGATCCCAATAATGCTGAGCTATATCACAAACGAGCCAAATACTTTTCCGATGAAAAAAATTTCGCTGCCGGTTTAGAAGATATGGCCCGCGCTATAAGCATTGATAGTACAAAAGCAGGGTATTTTTTAACCTTGTCGGATCTTTATTTTATTACCAATAAAACCGGGAATGCAAAAAATGCTTTGGAAAAAGCCGTTCAATTGGATAATAAAAATGTAGATGCTATCCTCAAATTAGCGGAGTTGTATTTATATGTTACCAAGAATGAAAAATCAATGGAATACATCAATATGGCTTTGAAATTAAATCAATACAATGCCAAAGCTTATTTTATGAAAGGAATGAATTATAAAGACCTGAAAGATACCACCAGGGCTATTTCAAGTATGCAAACAGCAGTAGAACAGGACCAGCAGTACTATCATGCATATATACAACTGGGGATTTTATGTGCTTCTCAACGGACCCCCTTGGCAATACAATATTATAAAAATGCCATCCGTATTCAACCGGCAAGCGCTGAGGCTTGGTATAACCTAGGCAAATATTATCAGGATATAGAGGATTGGCGCAATGCATTAGGTACCTATACCACTTTATTAAAAATTGATGCCGGTCATAAATATGCACATTATAATATGGGAGTGATTTATCTTATCGGATTAAAAAAACCAGGGTTTGCTATTGATCATTTTAATGATGCTATAAAAACTGATCCTAAATATGTAGAAGCATATTATGGACGAGGGATCGCATATGAGGCAGCGGGAGAAACAAAAACTGCTATACTCGATTTTCAGGCCTGCGTTGATATTGACCCACAGTACAAAGAGGCACAAAATAAATTACAGCAATTGAATAAAGGAAAATAAACTTATGCCACCGGCTGAGTTTTTACCAAATAATCAGCGATGCTTTCCAGCTTATCATTATTTTTTTCCGCAGCAGCAATACCCGCTTCTTTTAGTGCCTGCAAATTTTCAAGTGATGCATCATCCATTTCAGGTTCCGCTTCCCCAATTTCAGGGTTGATACGTATATAATTAGCCGAGTTATCAATAGCATCAAAAATTTGCTTCAGCTGAAAATCGATCGTATCCGAAGCGCCCGACATCATAATATCTAAAATAGGTTGTATCCATCCCAATGAGCCCCAGCCTTTCGCCCTATCATAATCATATGATCTTTTTCTTGAACCAGTTCCAATTGAAACCATAAACATATCTTTTGCAGTTACATTTTTTGAACCATCAATACGACTAAATTTTTGACGAGCTTCCGCATATGCGCACAAAGCCGGATTATTAGCAAACACACCACCATCTACCAGCGGATAAGAAACTCCGCTTAAAGAATTTATCCGGGCAGGTTCAAAATAGGTTGGCGCTGCAGCTGTTGCCCTTGCCACATCACTTATTAAATAATCATATCCTAAATCCTTTTTAGCGTCATGTTGTGTAAAAAAATGTGTGGTACGTGCAAAAATATTATAAGAAGGAATGATACAAGGACGAAGAAGCTGGCTCAGTTTAAGTTCCTTAAAATAGCTGTCAAGTAATTTTTCCAATGTTTTTGCGGAATATTTTTCATCGGTTAAACCACCCAGTGACCTTAATTTTTTACGTATGTTCTCTTTAAAAATAGTACTTCCATATTTTAAATAAAGATCCACAGCTTGCTGTGCAGAGAACATGGGGCGTGTAGTATTTTTTTCCGGACACAGGTACAAACAAGTAAGGATTCCTCCTGTACTTGTGCCTGCCATCATATCGAAATAATCGGCAATACGTGCGTTAGGGTTTCCGGATTTAGTTTGTAATTTTTTTTCCAATGCAACCAGCACTTGTCCGGGTAAAATACCGCGAATGCCTCCACCATCAATTGATAAAATACGGAAATGATCGGCCATAAATTTTGGGATTTACCACAATATACGAGTAATTGAAATAAAAGTTGGATAAATCGGTTAGGAAGGGTCGGTCGGTCTTTTAGCGATCAGTAAAAGACCAATAAATGTGATGAATCCATTGATCAATAACAAGGAATATCCAAACTTAAATCCATAGAACCATTGTTCAGAATTCTCTCGTAAGAGATAACAAATCACCACCGATAAAACCGATAATAAGGGAACCAACTTATCTCTTATTTTCAGATCAGTAAACAATCCAAAAGCAAATAGCCCCAATAAAGGCCCATAGGTATATGCTGCCACAGTAAATATTGCATCCAGCACTGAAGTTTTGGGTATTGCCTCACACAACAATATGGTGATAAGTAACACTACAGCAAAACCAATATGTACTAGGTGACGAATATTTGTTTTTTTCTTTTCAGAATACTCGCAGCTATCATCCATTTTTAAAAAATCAATACAAAACGAGGTAGTTAATGTTGTAAGTACCGAATCGGCACTGGAAAAAGTAGCTGCAGTTAAACCAACAATAAAAATAACAGCTGCGGCAACACCCAGGTGTCCAAGAGCCAATGAAGGAAATACTTTATCAGTAATTATTTTTCCTGTTTCAAGATTCAACGGAAGTAAAACTCCTTGTCTTTCAGCGAAAATATATAGTAATGCGCCCAGGGAAACAAAAAATAAATTTACAATCACCAATACAATACTGAACCAGTAAATATTTTTCTGGGCATCTTTTAAACTTTTACAGCTTAAATTTTTCTGCATCATATTCTGATCAAGCCCGGTCATTACAATAGCAATAAAAGCACCACTTAAAAATTGTTTCGGAAAAAACAGATCACTTTTCCAATCTTCAAAAAAGAATATCCGTGAAAAACGGCTGTTACTGATTTCAGCAACAGCATCTCCTATACTGAAATCCAAACGCGTCATAATTGCAGTTATGGATAAAATTACCCCGAGTAAAAGAAGCATAGATTGAAAAGTATCGGTCCATACCAGGGTTTTAATACCGCCTTTGTATGTATATAGTAACATCAGCACAATAATAATAGAAACTGTTACCGCGAAATGAACTCCATAACTATCAAAAACAAATAATTGAATAACCCCTGCGGCTAAATACAAACGCAGTGAAGCGCCAATGATCCGGGACAATAAGAAATAAAAAGATCCTGTTTTTTGGGAAAAGGAACCAAACCGTTCATTCAAATAACTATAAATGGAGGTCAGGTTTAGTTTATAATACAAAGGCAATAAAACTCTGGCAATCACAAAATAACCCAGCAAATAACCCAATACCATTTGCATATAAAAAAACTGGTTATTTACTACGGTGCCCGGAAGAGAAATAAAAGTAACACCGGATAAAGAATCACCGATCATTCCAAATGCCACTGCATACCAGGGGGAAGCCTTATTGCCAAGAAAATACGCATCGTTAGTTGCATTGCGTGAAGTATACCATGCGATCATCATTAGTAAAGAAAAGTAACCCAGTATACTGATGATGATAAGTAAGGGGGACATAGTTGATTAGGATTAGAGAATTAGGATTCAGGATTATTTATCCGCTACTAATTATACAAATAAAAACATTAAACATCAACCAACCACATCATGCAATTTTAGTATATTAACAAAGTTTTTCACAACAATTCCTACGAATTACGAATCTGTATATTAATTTATAGTTCTGAAAAATTCTATAGTTTAATTAAAAAATATGTGTGGGATCACGGGTATATTAGCATTTAACGAGGAAGGTAAGAAACACTTGCATAAAATAAGTGCTGCTACCTATTCATTACTAAAACGTGGCCCTGATGGCGAAGGGATTTATACCCAGGAAAACGCAGCACTGGGACATCGCAGGCTGGCCATCATTGATACCAGTAATGCAGCGGCACAACCATTCACGGACGTATCCGGAAGGTTTACCATTGTATTTAATGGGGAGATCTTTAATTATAAGGAGCTTCGGAAACAATTGGAAAATACAGGTATCCAATTCAAATCACAAAGCGATACAGAAGTTTTATTGTATCTGTACATCCGGGAAAAAGAAAAATGTTTGGAAAAGCTGGATGGTGAATTTGCTTTCGCGATCTATGATAAATCTTCTGAAGAATTATTTATTGCCCGTGACCGGTTCGGAATTAAACCGATATTTTTTTATAAAGATACAAATCGTTTTGTTTTTGCTTCAGAGATGAAAGCATTACTGGCTTTTGAAGTTCCTAAAGAAATTGACAAAGTTTCTTTACAAACCTATTTACATTTAAATTATATCCCTTCCCCCTACTCCATTTTAAAAAACGTTTTAAAATTAGATGCGGGAAGTTATTTAAAAATAAATTCAAAAGCAGATATAGATAAAAAATGCTATTATACCATTCCTTATAACCCTCAATTAACAAACATACCAAGTTATGAGGAAGCACAAAAAAAGTTAAAACATTTACTGGAAGAATCAGTTCAAAAACGTATGATCGCTGATGTTCCACTGGGTACATTTTTAAGTGGAGGAATTGATTCATCTATAATTACAGCCATTGCTGCTCAACATACAAAACATTTAAATACATTTTCAATTGGATACAAGGACGAACCTATGTTTGATGAAACATATTTTGCGAAATTGGTATCGAAAAAATACAATACCAATCATACTATATTTGAATTAAGCAATACTGATCTGTTTAACAACCTTCATCAGGTCTTGGATTATATTGATGAGCCCTTCGCTGATTCATCCGCCTTAGCTGTTAATATATTAAGCATGCATACGAAAAAACATGTAACAGTTTCTCTATCAGGTGATGGTGCCGATGAATTGTTTGCAGGTTATAATAAGCACGCTGCCGAATTTAAAGCCCGAAAAGGAGGAATAAGAGCCTCCTTAGTAGGAGTTGTACATCCTGTCTTAAAACAATTACCAAAATCACGTAACAGCAAAACAGGAAACACGATCCGGCAACTGGAAAAGTTTGCAGAAGGAATGAAGCTCAATAACAAGGAACGTTACTGGCGATGGGCTGGTTTTACAGATGATACCGAAATAGAAGCAACTCTGATCACAGAGAAAAAAACTCAGGAGGAATACAACAAAAGAAAAAAAGAATTATTGAAAAATATTTCGGATGATTATAATTCCGTATTGTTTACTGATATGCAATTGGTGTTGGAAAATGATATGCTGGTGAAAGTAGACAGGATGAGTATGAGCCAAAGCCTGGAAGTACGTGTTCCTTTTCTGGATCATCAAGTAGTCGATTTTGCATTTTCATTACCTGTGCATTATAAGATCGATGGTGATCAACGAAAAAAAATTGTGAAGAATGCATTCAAAGCCATGTTACCCGAAGAAATTTACCACAGGGGGAAACAAGGATTTGAGGTGCCACTTTTAAAATGGTTTAAAAGTGATTTAAGAGCCATGATTACGGATGACCTGTTAAATGATAAATTCATTAAAGAGCAAGGAATTTTTAACCCTGAAGAAATAAAAAATTTAAAAATTCAATTATTTTCTAATAGTCCGAATGATTCGGTGGCACAGGTGTGGGCATTGATCGTGTTTCAATATTGGTGGAAGAAAACAATAGGCAACTAAAACATGACTAAAGTTCTTCGTATAATCAATCGTTTTAACCTGGGTGGGCCCACTTACAATGTGGCTTATCTGAGTAAATATCTGCCTTCAGAGTATGAAACATTATTGCTTGGAGGGGCCAAAGATAAAACCGAAGAAAGTTCAGATTTTATTGTAAAGAATTTAGGATTGAAACCTGTCATTATTGAAAAAATGCACCGGGAGATCAATTTGAAAAATGATTATACTGCTTATAAAGAGATCAAAAAAATTATCCGTGAATTTAAACCGGATATTGTCCACACCCATGCATCAAAAGCAGGAACATTAGGACGGTTAGCTGCGGTATCCTGCGGGGTTCCTGTGATTGTTCACACCTTTCACGGACATGTGTTTCATTCTTATTTCGGAAAATTAAAAACAACCTTTTATAAAAACATTGAACGCTTTCTGGCACAAAAATCAACAGCTATTATCGCTATCAGTGAAAAACAAAAACAAGAATTAGTGGATATTTATAGAATATGCAAAGCGAATAAAGTGCATGTGATTCCGTTGGGATTCGACTTGTCAAAATTCCAAACAAATAGCGATGAAAAACGGATGGAATTTCGTAAAAAGTATAATGTTGCAGATGATGAAATTGTCATCAGCATTATTGGCCGCCTGGTACCTATAAAAAATCATACTTTGTTTTTAGAAGCATTAAAAATTGTTTCAGAAAGAACATCGAAAAAATTACGTGCATTCATAATTGGAGATGGTGAAGAAAGACAAGCAATAGAAAACAAAGCGAAAGAATTAGGAATTTCTTACATCGATGGTACAAAAACAAATGAAAAAGCACTTTTAACATTTACATCCTGGATAAAGGAGGTGGATATCGCATTAGCAGGAAGTGATATTGTAGCCCTTACCTCTTTTAATGAAGGTACACCTGTAAGCCTTATTGAAGCACAGGCAGCTAATAAACCCATTGTAAGCACCAATGTGGGAGGTATTGAAAACGTAGTGATACCAGATCAAACAGCCTTTTTGTGTGAAAACAATAATATTACTGATTTTTCAAATAAATTGTTAAAATTTACTGAAAACGCCGCTCTGCGGACCTCTATGAGTCAAAAAGGCTGGGCTCATGTAAAAGAAAAGTTCCATTATACCCGATTGGTGAAAGATATGGAGCTTCTATATACAACACTTCTAAAAAAATAATTTTCTCCACCGTAGAGCTGTCATATATTCAATTTCTTACATACAATAGTGGATGGGTGTTTCATAATATTTTCTATCTTTGTTTGTTATTATAATTATACATTTTATGCGCAAACTGCTTTACCTGTCAGGATTTCTTTTGCTTTTTTCAAGCTGCGGATGGTTAAACCCCAATATTATGCTTAAAACTGGAAAGGACTATAAATATGCAACCAATCCGGACTCTACAAAAGTATCTGAATATAAAATATCTTCAAATGATATTTTGCAGTTCAGCATATACTCAAATGACGGATTCAAATTAGTGGATCTTACTTCTTTAGAAAATACGAGAATCCGCAGAATTGAAGGTAACATAGACTATCTTGTAGAACTTGACGGGAACGTAAAACTACCCGTATTAGGGAGAAAAAAACTAAGTGGATTGACAATACGAGAAGCAGAATTATTGTTGGAAGAGAGTTATTCTGCTTTTTATATAAAACCTTTTGTTGTAATGGAAGTCACCAACCGTAGAGTGATCATTTTCCCGGGAAGTGCAGGTGACGCGAGAGTAATTCCATTACGATATAATAACATGACCCTAATGGAAGCATTAGCACAAGCAGGTGGTATCGCTAATGACGGAAAAGCCAAGCAGGTAAAATTGATCCGGCAAAATAATGATAAGAACGATGTTTACCTTATTGATCTATCCAAAATTGAGGGTATCAAATATGGGACGATGGTTCTTCAAGCCAATGATATTATATATGTAGAATCCAGACGAAGATATACAAGCAGACTCCTTCAGGAGATTGTTCCTATTGTAAGTTTAATATCTACCACGTTCGTATTATTTACTTATAGCAAGTTGTTAACAAAAAAGTAGGCTAAACGCTACCCAATGCTTCAGGAAGATATATCCAAAACCAACGACAGCTTCGAACGTTACAAGGAACGCATTTCAAATTTTAGTGGCGAGTTTGAATTGGGTCTTTTTCTATTCATTGCGCGCAAATCTATGGTGTGGGTGGTCATATTCTTTGCTATTGCATTTAGCGCTGCATTTCTTTATTTGCGATATACTCCACCAATCTATGAATCTTCCAGTGTAATTCAATTGCAAACTAATGACAAGGCAAATAAATTATTGAATGTTGAGAATATTTCCGAAACAGATAACGGGTTGGCAGAAGCAGTTGAATTCCTTCGTTCGAAAGTTTTTGTGAAGCGCACACTATCAAAATTACCTTTACAAACCAGTTATTATGCTGAGGGGACTTTTAAAGCCAGTGAGCAATATACTGGTAGCCCATATATTATAGAAGCAAAATTGATTGACCCTCAAATCATCGGGACCAAAATATATGTTGATTTCAATGATAAGAATGCAGGAATTGTGAATTACGAATTTCAGGGAAAACCCTATTCACAAAATTATATTGCGGATAAATGGATTAATTTTCCTCAATTGGATCTAAAAATAACTATTAACAACTATTCAGAAATTGAGGCGCAACAAAATCTGGTAAAACAAAATGCTTTTTATTTTACTATTAACGATACAAATAATATCGTCAATGATTACTTTCCGAACATTCAAGTAAAATTGCTAAATGAAAGTGCAAAAACAATTCAGATCGCAATAAAGGATTATAACCCACAAAAGGCAGCTGATATTGTATCCAAAATGACAGAGGAATATCAAACATTTAACATTGAGCATAAAAGCGAAAGCTCTAATGAAGTAATTAAATTTATTGACGAACAATTGGCCAATGTTTATGAAAGATTAAAGATGTCCGAAAATTCCATTGAGGATTTTAAAAAAGCAAATAATGTTTCTGAATTACCCGATGCTACTTTGCCAAATCTCACACGCCTCAACGGATTAGAAGATCAGATCATTGCCCTGGAATTAGAAGAAAATATTTTAAACAAAATAGAGAATAATATTAGTAACTCTAAAAATACAGATACCTATAGTTTACTGGCTATGCTTGCAGGAACTGAAAATGAAAGCAGTATAACAAAATCCGTATCAACGTTGCATTCATTACTAATACAAAAAGAAGAAATGCTTTATACTGTAACACCAACAAGTGAAGCCATTAAAGCAATCGATTTTCAGATCGATATTCAAAAAAAATTATTAAAAGAAAGTGTCAAAGCAATTCGCAGTAATTTAAAAATAAGGAAAGATGATCTGAAAACAAAAGCCGCTTCTTTTGAAAACACATTTCGCAAACCACCTCAAAATGAAATTGAATATGCCCGCTTATTACGCTTATTCTCCATCAATGAAAAATACTACAATATGTTATTGGAAAAGAAAACGGAATATTCTATTTCAAAGGCAGGTTTTGTATCTGAAATAGGGGTTCTTGAAAAAGCTGAAGCATCATTAACTCCCGTATCCCCCAATAGAAAAACTACGTTTGTAATTTATCTTTTAGCCGCTGGTTTATTAAGCTTGATATTAATCATATTTAGATACTTAGCACATGATGAGATCAATTCATTAAATGAAATTTCCAAACACACGAATTCATCCATTAGTGTTTTGGGAATTGTACCAAAATGTAAACAAGATATTCCTGTATCTCAGTTATTGGTTGACAAAAGTCCTAAATCGCTTATTGCAGAGGCATTTCGATCCATACGTACCAATTTGCAATTTATATCAAATGCACCCGGCCCTAAAGTAATTGCGCTAACATCTACCATATCAGGGGAAGGAAAAACGTTTGTTGCTATTAATCTTGGCGGTATAATTGCCTTTTCAGGAAAAAAAGTAGTGATTATCGATTTAGATATGCGTAAGCCAAAAATTCATATAGGGTTTAATGCACAAAATACAATAGGAATGAGTACCCTTTTAATAGGTAAAGATACAATTGAAACTGCTGTACAACGAAGTGCTCTCGAAAACCTGGACTATATAACGGCCGGGCCAATACCTCCTAATCCATCGGAATTAATCATCAGCAGCAAAATGGACGAAATTGTTACACAGTTAAAAACTATGTACGATGTGATTATCATAGATAACCCACCGGTTGGGTTGGTAAGTGACGGCATTGCGATGATACAGAAGGCAGACTATCCCATTTATATTTTCAGAGCGGATTACTCAAAACGTAATTTTATTCAAAATGTAGATCGTTTGTATAATGAAACCAATATTAAAAATTTATCTGTAGTACTTAACGGGGTAGATGTTGAGCGTAAGGGTTATGGATACAATTATGGCTATGGCTATGGTTATGGCTATGGTTATGGTTATGGTTATTATGATGAAAGTGCGAAATCGAGCAAATCAAAAAAATCATTTTTTAGAAGTTAAAAAAAAATTGCTGATTATGGAAATTATTACCACACACATTCCTGATGTTTTGATTATTAAACCAAAAGTGTTTGAGGACCCACGTGGCTATTTTTACGAATCGTATAACGCATTATTATTTCAACAACATGGGGTTGATGTAAATTTTGTGCAGGATAACCAGTCGTTATCACAAAAAGGTGTTTTAAGAGGCTTGCATTTTCAAAACCCGCCTTATGCCCAAGGTAAACTGGTACGCGTTATAAAAGGTGCCGTTTTAGATGTAGTGGTTGATATCAGAAAAAAATCACCCACTTACGGCCAACATTTTGATATCGAATTAAATGAAAAAAATAAAGTTCAATTATGGATCCCGGCCGGATTTGCACATGGCTTTGCAACCTTAGAAGATGAAACAATTTTTTCATACAAATGCACAAATTATTACAATAAACCTTCTGAAGATTGTATTTTATGGAATGATCCTGACATTGGCATAAACTGGAGAATTGAAACTCCATTATTATCTGAAAAAGATAAACTGGGTAAACCATTCAAAAAATTTGAAAGTTTGTTTTAAGTAAAACACATCAGCAAACGTATTATGCAACAACCATTTTATTTACTTATCACATACGGTTTATTTTTTTTGAGCACTGTTTTTCTTTCCTTTTTGATCAATGGTTTGTTCCTTAAATTTTCTACATCATTGGGTATCCGTAACCCTGCAGAAACAATTATCCGCTGGAGTCCTCAAGCTAAACCTTCTTTTGGCGGAATTTCTTTTTATCTTATATTTCTAATGTCAATAGCCAGCTACCCTATATTTTTTGAACAACATCAGTTTTTGTTCAATAAACAATTGCTTGGTTTATTGGGAGCATGTACCCTTGCCTTTTTATTGGGTTTATCTGACGATGCTTATAATACCAAACCACTATTAAAGCTAACGGTACAAATAGGTTGCGCAATTATTTTAATAAGCACAGGCACATATATAAAAATCTTTTCAAACATAAATCTGAATTATGCATTTACGTTATTCTGGATCGTGGTGTTAATGAATTCCATAAACATGTTGGATAATATGGATGCCATCGCTACGCTGGTATCCATTACTATTATTATTAGTGCACTGCTCATTCTATTTCTAAACAGCGGAGGGGGTAATATTTATATTTTCTTACTGATTGGAGTTATGTCGGCATTGATCGGTTTTTTGTTTTTTAACTGGCATCCATCCAAAATTTTTATGGGTGATACCGGAAGCCAATTTTTGGGCTTATTTTTAGCAGCAATAGGAATACTTTATTTCTGGAATACCTCTGATGTACAAGGACAATTAGTGACTTCCAAACAATTTTTTGTTGCTATTCTTACTTTTGCAATACCTATTATTGATACAACTACGGTGGTTATAAACCGAATAGGCAAAGGCCGCTCGCCTTTTATTGGCGGTAAAGACCATACAACGCATACGCTGTTTTACATGGGAATAACAGAAAAGCGAATTGCAATACTTTATGTAGCCATTTGTATGTTATCAATGTTCTTTAACTATTTGATCATTAAACATATTGAAAACTGGAATTACTTGCATATCATTTTGTTTTCCATTTATTTTTTAGTGTTATTCTGGTTGTTGTATGCTCCCACTCGAAAACATAGACATACTTAATGTTTAAACGATCCATCCAAAAAGTAATTTTATTTTTAAAACCATTCAAAAAATATTTTATTGCTTTTGGATGCGTTATTATTTTGCTGAGTATCTTAAAAATCTTTAGCTACTCCTTTTCCGATAATTTTTCTGATAATGCTTACCAGGATTATTTTAATGAGGATTATAAAGTATTTAGTGTTCGCATTCCTAAAAATGTAACTTTTGCAGGCGAAAAAATTCCTGCTACAGATTTTAGTGTACGTGAGGCAATGGAACGGGAACTGATCATCAATACCTACTGGCAATCACAATCATTGTTGCTTCATAAGCGTGCTAACCGATGGTTCCCGATCATTGAACCTATTTTAAAACACTATGATATTCCTAAAGATTTTAAATATGTTGCATTGATAGAAAGCCAATTAACCAATGTGGTATCATCCCAAGGGGCGACAGGTTTCTATCAATGCAACATATTTAAAATCTTTAGGAATATCATAGTGTTTTAAAATAGGTTCAATGATCGGGAACCATCGGTTAGCACGCTTATGAAGC
>JBQTHQ010000102.1:0-1912 GCA_052389695.1 Bacteroidota bacterium
AGAAATGTTGTATGGCGATGCTAAGTCCAGCTTAGAAAAGCTTTTAGGCTTTTTAAAAGCTTAAAAAAATCCTCACATTCACTAAGCTGGAGTGCCTATAGGGATAATTTATTATTCTACGATCGAAAGCTTCAATGTTTTTAGAGATGAAAAAAAGTATTGACTGAATTGGTTGCTGAGTTAAAAAACGATGGGTTAATTTTCTGAAAATGCTTAATAAATAAAAAAACGTCCCGCATTTCTGCGGGACGTTTTTATTCAGCGTTTCACTATATCCAGGTATTCATTGAGTGAACGTTTTACAACCTCTGAAATCAATAAGTGAAACGCAGTAATATTGCTATCTACTTGTACTTGTTCCAGTGCGTTATAATATGCTAACCTGTTGGTTTGTTCTCCTGAAATTTTAGCGATCGGGTAACCGTTTTGCAATAAGATCAGGTTCATCACCAAACGGGAAGTGCGTCCGTTGCCATCAATGAACGGATGAATCGTTACCAGCTTTTCATGCATATCTGCTGCTAATAATACAGGATGCATTTTCTTGCGGTTCTTTTTATAAAAAAGTATGTACGCTTCCATTAGCTCTGGTAAACGGTAATGCGCAGGAGGCAAATGTTTACTTCCCGATATACGTACATCCACTTTGCGGTAAGTGCCAGCGTTTTCTTTATCAATACCCTGCAATACAATTGCATGAATATCTTTTACCAGACGTTCAGTTAATGGCTCTTTATTTTTAACCACTTCCATAATAAAATCCACGGCGTCTGCATGATTAATGGCTTCCAGGTGTTCACGCATGCTTTTGCCGCTTACAGTTATACCTTTTTCCACAACTAAGGCTGTTTCCTGTAAAGTAAGCGTATTTCCTTCTATGCGATTGCTTTCAAAGGTAAATTCCACTTTAAAATATTGTTCAAGGTTTTGTAATTGTTCTTTAGGAAATGGACGTAATTTGTCTAATTTTATTTTTAGTTTATCGATTTCTAAAATAATAGCATCTGCTGTTTTGTTTAAACCCTTTCCATATTTTAATTGTTCTTCGGCTACTTTAAGAACATCCATAACTAATGTGTCATCTGCAATTTCATAGATCACCTTTTCTGCCAAAAATAAAAGAAGAAGTTCTCTTTCGTTTGTCTTATAAAGCTTAGCAAGTTTAGTTACTTGCTCGCGGGTAGGCTTGCGTTCATTGCGTTCAATTTTACTGACCAAGGCCATATCAATTTTTAATTTAGATGAAACATCTTTCAGTTTGTATTTTTGTACATCACGTAAGATTCTGAGTTTTTCTCCAAGTGTATTCATAACAAATATCATTAGAATCCAAAAATACCAATTTTGACAATAAATGTCAAATATTTTAGCAAATTTTTTAAAACAAACTCAACTGATCATTATCTTTTTTAGGCGGTTTGGCTTTTCCGAAAACAGTCCGTCCGCCATATTTGTAGGATTCCGCTCTTTCTTTTGCGATTAGCTGGTTGAAGTTAGTGTTAGGTGTGAAATTTTGCTCAAGCAATTGAGCTGCCAATGCTAAATTTTTGATTGCTCTTTGTTTATCTGGGTTCCCAAGTTTTGCTTTTTCCACAGATTGTCGCATTACATTTATAGTTTCATCGTACGTTTTTGTAGGAACCGGAAAAGGATGCCCGTCTTTTCCTCCATGAGCGAATGAAAACCGTGCAGGATCTGTAAAACGCGATGGAGTACCATGCACCACTTCGCTTACTAATGCCAATGACTGTATAGTTCGCGGACCAACACCCTCCAGTAATAATAAAGATTCAAAATCACGAAGGTCTTTTTCATGGGCTAAAGCCAATATGCTTCCTAATCGTTTCAGGTTTACATCTTTTTCACGTACGTCATGATGCGATGGCATGATAATTTTCCGGATCTCAGGAAA
>JBQTHQ010000103.1:0-14336 GCA_052389695.1 Bacteroidota bacterium
TCGAGCTTTCTTTGACATGAATGATTTTTGCTTTTGACATGATTTACATTTATAATTTAGTCCAAAATTAATAAAAAAAATCAATAAAACAAATTTGGACTATATTTTAATTGTAATTGGTATTACAAGTGATCTCCAGCATTCTTAATTTACAATCTTCATATGTGAATGACCAACAAACTTTAAATATTCTAAAAGAAAGCCAAAATCGCATTAAATCAATGGCATTCATTCATGAAAGTTTATATCAAACCAAAGATCTTTCCAGCATTAATTTTTCTGAATATGTGACCTCACTTATGCATAATTTGATCCATTCCTATTCCAGTTTAGACCATAAAGTAAAATTGTCTCTTGACATTCAACTAATTTTTCTTAATTTAGACCTTGCTATTCCTTGCGGATTGATAATCAACGAGATTGTTTCCAATTCTTTAAAGTACGCTTTCATTGAAAATCAGGCAGATCCTGAAATAACACTACGAATGAAAACCGAAGGGGATGATATAACGTTGATTGTTGGTGATAATGGAATAGGATTACCACAATACATAAATTATAAAAATACACAGTCGCTCGGATTGCAATTAGTTGTAACTTTGGTGGACCAGTTAAATGGAATAATAAATATTGATACTAAAAAAGGGACTATTTATTGTATTGCATTTAAACAAAATCAAATAAAAAACAGAATATAAAAATGTCAAAAACAAACATACTGATAGTTGAAGACGAAAGCATTGTTGCAAAAGACATTCAGCATAGCTTAAAAAAGATCGGTTATACTGTTATAGCTATTTGTTCTACCGGTGAAGAAGCTATAAGAACAACTGAGGAGCTGAAACCTGATCTGATTCTGATGGATATTATGTTAAAAGGTGACATGAGCGGTATAGAAGCAGCCTCCCAAATACGCGAAAAACATAACATTCCTGTAATTTATCTTACCGCTTATGCCGATGAAAGCACTTTAAATAAAGCAAAAGTGTCTGAACCCTATGGATATATTATTAAACCGTTCAAGGAAATAGATCTTCATACCTCTATTGAAATGGCGATCTATAAACATGAAAAAGAAGCAGATGTTAAAAAGGAGCGCGACTTCCTGTATTCGATCGTAGAAAATAAAGAGTCAAAAGATATTATTTTTGTAAAATCCAACTCACGCCTTGTAAAAGTAAAAACCAGTGATATATTTTTTGTAGAAGCATTAAAGGATTATGTTGTTATTAACTGCACAAATGCCCGCTACACGATCCATTCTACAATGAAGGACATTGAAAAAAAGCTCCCCTCAACTGATTTTATCCGTGTTCACCGATCATTTATTGTGCGTATTGATAAAATAGTTGCAATTGAACAACCTAATTTGATACTGGAAGAAGATAAAAAAGTAATTCCTATTGGTGGATCTTATAAGGATGATCTCGCGAACCGATTAAATATGGTTTAAAAAAAGCAGAAACCCCTCCCGGGTTCGATTAGAAAAAAATACTATATTTGATTGCTTTTTACAATAAAACCAACATCTATGAAATTAAAATCCTTTACTCAATACGCAGCATTTGTTCCCATTGTAGTAGTGCTTGCATCATGCGGCTCATCCGGCGATTCTGATACCCTGACTAACAATGACACAAGCAGCGCTGTTTCAAATCAAAGAAATGAAGAAGCGGAAAAAGTATTTTTATCTATTCCCTCTCCTATTGAAAGTACAACATTATTGCAGCAGGCCGGTGCAAAATACAATGCCAAGTATTTAAACCCTATTGAGAATGTTTCCAGGTATTCTTCTATTACAGCAAAAGCATTGAATTTGGGAGTATATGGTTCTGACTTAAGCTTTACCAGCATTTTCAGTCAAACCCAGGAATCAATGTTATATTTGCGTTGTGCCAATACTTTAGCTACCAGCCTTGGGATCAGCGGCGCGTTTGATGAAACCACCACTTCACGCATTGAAGCCAATCTTGAAAATAAAGATTCGTTACTTGCAATTATCTCTGATTCTTATTGGAACTCTGATTCTTATTTAAAAGAAAATGGCCAACCGGGCGTTTCTGCTCTGATCGTTGCCGGAGGATGGATTGAAGGTTTATACATTGCTACTCAAATTGCCAATGCGACAAAACATGAAATAATCGCTACCCGTATTGCTGAACAAAAATTATCTCTTGATAATTTGATAGCTTTATTGGATAGCTATAAAAAAGATAATGCCGGAATAGCTGATGTATTGACCCAATTAGAGGGATTAAAGAAAACTTATGCTGAAATAGTTGTTGCCCCCTCTGAAACTACTGCCAGCACTGATACAGCAAAAGGCATTACCACAGTTGACAATAACAGCCCGATCAAATTAACTCCTGAGCAGTTGAAACAGATCAGCGATAAAGTAGCGCAGATCAGAAACAAAATTATACAGTAAAGCGTAAACGCTTTTGTATGAAGAACTATCTCATAACAGCCATTATTGCTATAAGTAATATGGCTTTTTTTTCGACAGCAAGTATTGCCCAGTGTAATAGCAGTACATTCATTAAAAAAAAATGTATTCCTAATATACAGCCTTTTACCCAAAGCGGGCAAATTGCAACCAACAAACTCAGTTCCGGACAAAAAACAGAATTAAAGCTAACCTTTTCTTCGGGACAGGATTATCGTATACTTATATGTTCGGAGGAGTTATTAGGTGATGTATCATTCAGGGTACGTGATGTGGTTGGCAAAATAATTTTTGATAGTAAGGACAATGATTACCCTGATTTTTGGGATTTTAAAGTAAAATCCACTCAGCAATTTATTGTTGAAGTTTTCGTTCCCCAATCTGACTCGCCCAGTTCTATTCCACCTAGCGGTTGCGTTTCTATTATCGTAGGATTTAAGAAGAGTTTATAGTTATTTCTTTTGTGCGGGGGGATTCACTAAAGCTGAGAACTTAGCGGCAATATAAGTAGCAATAGGTGAAAAAGTGAGTGAAACAATTTTTTTAGGTTCATTTATTTTAGATGAAATCCTGGAAGTTGAAATGCCTGCGGAAATTGTTTTCCCTGTCTTATCCAATATTGAATAATGCACCGTTACTTCGCGCTGATAACTATCGGTAGAAATATCATAGGTTTCCGGATCGATTTTAATATCCAACTCATTTACAAAAACAAAATAATCGGTCTTGTATTTTTTAGATAAATAGGATAACATTTCTACACCGGTGAGTTTGGTGTTCATGAATTTCTTATCCATATTCATTTCCACTTTCAGCTCTCCGTTCTTAATTCCACTTTGCCTTTCTGAGGGAATCGTGGCAGATGTTGGCTTATCCGCCAAGTCATACGATAAACTGGTTGAGTTATAAATGTACATCAGGTCCTTCGACATTTTTACAGAATCGGAATAAAAAGAAACCACACGCCTGGTACTCTGCAGTTTTAATTTTAATTGGGAATCCAATTGATGACGAAAATTTTCATTGATCTGCGCGGATTTCCATTTGGTTTGCTGATTGATCTTTGCATCCATATCACTCATGTACATTTTAGGTTCAAAAGGAATGAGTAATATTTTTCCGGCAGTTATAGTGTCTTTAGCTGCAATGCGTGTGCCTTCCTGGGCATGTAAAAAAACAGGCAATACGCAATAGGCAATAGACAATAAAAAGGATTTTTTGTTCAGCAGCATTAGATTGTAAATTTATTTACTAAACAATCGCACTACATCATTGCCATTCGCATACAATAGTAAGGCCAATAATAAGAACATCCCTGCATACTGGGCATATTCCATGAATTTTTCATTTGGTTTTCTGCGTGTTATCACCTCATATAACAAGAACATTACATGTCCGCCATCCAAAGCCGGTATTGGTAAAATATTCATGATCGCTAATACAATACTTAGAAATGCGGTGAAAGTCCAAAAACGCTGCCAATCCCAGCTAGTGCTATAAGCACTGCCAATGGCCATAAAGCCTCCTATTTCCTTGTGTGCATCTTTAACAGTAAAAATCACTTTCATCTGTTTAATGTAACTGTCAAACGTTTCGTATGCTTTATTAATTCCGGCAGGAAACGATTCAAAGAAACCATACTGTTTGGTTTCTATGTCAAAATAATAATCTAAGCCTTTAGGTCCTACTCCAATTGTTCCGGTTGCAGAAACCATAGGCTTTACAATAATCGTATCCGAGTTACGTACAAGCTGTATTTCTACAGGAGCATCTTTATTTTTTTTTATTTCTTTTATAAAATCCCGATAATAAGCTGTTGAAACATTGTTCACTGCAATGATCTTATCACCTTTTTTAATTCCTGCTGCTTCTGCAGCCTTGCCGGGCAACACAGTATCTACATCAAAAGGAAAACGAGCTTCAACTAAAGTGTATCTTCCTTTGATCATTTCACTTAAATGCTCATCTGTAACCGGAATATCTAATTTTTGGCCATCGCGTTCAACCTGGATACTTTGTGCTTTATTTATAAGAACTTCGTAGGAAACTTTATTAATACTTTCTACCGGTTTGTTATCCACTGAAAGAATTTTATCTCCATCACGTAAACCCATTTGATATGCAAGCGTATCAGTAGTAGCAACACCATATTTTGCATTTTCGGTAGGAAGGTATTGTTCACCCCATGTAAAAAGCACCATCGCATAAATTAAAATTCCAAGGATCACATTTACAGTAACTCCACCCACCATAATGATCAAACGCTGCCATGCCGGTTTTGAGCGAAACTCCCATGGCTCCGGTGGTAATTTCATTTGTTCTTTGTCCATGGATTCATCGATCATTCCGGCAATTTTAACATAACCGCCTAATGGCAACCATCCAATACCATATTCGGTTTCCCCTTTTTTTACTTTAAAAAGAGAAAACCAGGGATCAAAAAACAAATAAAATTTTTCAACTTTGGTTTTAAATAATTTGGCGGGAATAAAATGTCCTAACTCATGCAAAACAATGAGTATTGAAAGACTTAATATAAACTGCGCTGCTTGTGTTAATACTTCCATCTACTACTAATTACAAATTTATACGAATTTACTAATCTGTGTTTTTAAAACTTTAAACTTTAAACTTTAAATCTGAAATTAATTCGTTAGCTTTTTTTCTTGTTTCTTTATCCGTGGCTACATAATCCTCATAATCAGGTTTTAAAATATGATCCACTGTTTGCAAACATCGTTCCACAACATCACTCATTTGTAAAAAACCTATTTTATCTTTTAAGAACGCATCCACAGCAATTTCATTGGCTGCATTTAGTACACAGGGAGAATTACCGCCTTTTTTCATAGCTTCAAAAGCGAGTGCAAGGTTACGAAATGTTTTTGTATCCGCCTGCTCAAACGTAAGTTGGGGATAGTTCATAAAATCAAAACGCGGGAAATCTGATCTTATTCTTTGCGGATAGGACAATGCATACTGTATCGGCAGTTTCATATCAGGCAAACCCATTTGCGCTTTCATACTTCCATCAGTAAATTGCACAATGGAATGAATAATACTTTGAGGATGAACGATCACATCCACCTGCTCGGGTTTTAAACCAAACAACCATTTTGCTTCAATTACTTCTAACCCCTTGTTCATCAAAGACGCAGAATCAATAGTAATCTTTGCACCCATATCCCAGTTGGGATGTTTTAAAGCCTGTTCCTTTTTTACTGAGCTCAGAAAATCTTTGTTTTTTCCTCTGAATGGCCCGCCTGAAGCGGTCAAATAGATTTTTTCAATTGGATTATGAAATTCTCCGGCCATGCATTGAAAGATAGCGGAGTGTTCAGAATCAACAGGATAAAGATTAACGCCATTTTCTTTAGCAAGCTGAGTGACCAGTTCGCCTGCAACCACCAGAGTTTCCTTATTGGCCAATGCAATTTGTTTCCCTGCTTTGATCGCTGAAATAGTAGATTCAAGTCCGGCGTAACCAACAATTGCAGCAAGAACTATATCAATACTTTCCATTTGCACCACCTCAGCAATTGCTTTGTTACCTGCAAATACTTTAATATCGTGCTTTTGCAAAGCATCCTTTACATATTGATATTTACTTTCATCAGCAATTACAACAACATTGGGATCAAATTCAAGTGCTTGATTGATAAGCAAATCAGCATTACCATTGGCTGTAATTACTTCCACAACAAATGCGTCTTTATTAGCGCGGATCACATCCAGCGCCTGTGTACCAATAGAGCCGGTGCTTCCAAGGATAGCTATATTTTTTTTTTCAATCACCTGATCGATTCTTTTCTATTTTTAATCTTTAGAATACCATATAATCCTGTGGATTAATAGGGTTTCCATTGTACCACAATTCAAAATGTAAATGCGGTCCGGATGTTTGCTCACCTGAATTACCAATAATGGCAATTGCTTCCCCGGCTTTCACGTAATCTCCTGTTTTTTTTAACAAAACCGAATTGTGTTTATAAACCGAAATTAAATCATTCGAATGCTGTACTGTAATGGTATATCCTGTTTCAGATGACCAAGTAGCCAGTATAACGGTTCCAGCCAGTGTGGCTTTAATTGCTTCGTTTTCCGGACCAAGAATGTCAGTACCATAATGACGTTCGGCGGTTTTAAAGGATGAGGAAACAATTCCTTTTAGTGGTGTAAAAAAGAAAAAATTGCTAATACCGGTTTTCCCTGATTCGGGTTCAAATGACAGGCTATATTGGTCCTGTGATTCAATATTCTGTTTTAATAATGCTTCTTTCCCCGAAGCATCTATATTTAATTTATTGTATGCTTTATTTTTATCAGGGCGATTTTGAGCGCTATCTGTTTTTATATTTCCTTGTAATACATTGGTTAAATTTTCAAAAAAAAACAGTTGTGATGTTAATGATTTTTCCAATGAATCGGAGCGCACGGCCAGGGTAATCAGCTCTCTTCTCACACCTACATCCGCGTAACCCGGAATGTACTCGCGCAAAGGAGTAAATGCGATCAGGGAGATAACAATCATCGTCATTACAATAGTCACAGATCCTATGAGAATAAATAACCCTAAGGGAGTAAGGCGTAATGAGAAATTTTCTTCAAATGTATCATCATTCATCACTACCAGTCGGTATCGATGGAGTAAACGTTTTAAAATTTTTTTCTTGTCTTTTTGCTCGCTCATACAGAAAACAAATATACTGAAACTTGGCAGGTTTACTATGCCATTTTTTTTCGGAAAAAGCGCATCACTAATAGCATAGCAATAACCGAATAATTGGGATTTATGATGTTTTTTGGGAAAAATGAAATATTTTTGCAGTTCTGTAGTTTATAGACAGGTGCTTATTTATAAAGTGTAATGAGAAACAAGAATAAATTTATTTTACAATCTTTTGGTTTTTTCTGCCTGATATTTTTTTTGAGTGCATGTAGTACTTATAAAAATACCGCAATGCACAGGGGCTGGCACAATATGAATGCCCGTTATAACGGATATTATTATTCAAAAGAAAACATTAAAGAATCTGTTAAAAAAGTAGAAAAAGCTAATAAGGACGACTTTTCCAAATTGATTCCGCTTTTCATTTATACGGATAATCAAACTGCAAAAACTTACTATGCTGATTTTGATAAAACTATTAAAAAATCATCGGTAGTTATCCAGCATCATGCCATCAAGAATAAAAAAACCAAAGAAGAAATTCCGAATGCATGTCGCTGGATCGATGAAAATTATATGCTGATCGGCAAAGCTCATTTTTACAAACGTGACCTTTTTTCGGCATTGGAAGCATTTGAATATGTTTCTAAAAAGTATCCAAAACCCGAAGCTAAATACAGCGGTATGCTATGGATGATCCGAGCCAATAATGAAATTGGCAGCTATTCTCAATCAGAACTTACGATTGATGACATTCGTACTGCAGAAGATTTTCCTAAGGAGCGTGTTTTTCAAAAAGAGCTGGCCGCTGTCACTGCTGATTTTTACATCAAACGCGAAGATTACTCCCCCGCGATTAGACACTTAACAAAAGCCATTACGCTTACAAAGAAAAAAGTTACCCGCGCACGTTACATTTATGTCCTGGCTCAACTGTATGAAAAATTAGGTGACACTAAAAAAGCATCACAATATTATAGCATGGTACCGGGCTTACATCCGCCGTATGATATGGCATTCAGCGCAAGAATCAACCAGGCAAAATTGTATGACACGGAATCGGGGGACAGCAAGGTGATAAAAAAACAATTGCAAAAAATGCTGAAAGATGACAAGAATATTGAGTTCAGGGATCAGATCTATTATGCACTTGCAGCATTAGCTTATAAGGAAAAAGATGTTCCACTTGCCCTTGATTATCTTGATAAATCAATACGAGAAAGCACTTCTAATAATACACAAAAAGCATTATCCTATTTAAAGCGTGCTGATATTTATTTTGATAAACCCAACTATAAAGCTGCGCAATCTAATTATGATAGTACCATTGCATTTTTACCAAAAGATTATCCTAATTATAGCCAGATAGATGAAAAGAAAAAAAGTTTAACTTCTTTGGTAACTAATCTTAACATCATTTCCCTTGAAGATAGTCTGCAACGCATGGCCAGGATGACAGAAAAGGAACGTGCCGCTGCTATTGAAAAAACGATCGCCAGAATAGAAGAAGAAGAAAGAATAAAAGAGGAAGAGCGTCAACTTGCCCTGGACAATCAACTGAATACCAATCAAAATGTACCTGTAACAACCGGCCAGCCGGTATCTTCTTCAGCCTGGTATTTTTATAATCCTGCCACTGTTAATTTTGGAGCAGGGGAATTTACTAAAAAATGGGGGAGCAGGAAATTAGAAGATAACTGGCGCAGGAGTGAAAAAGATCAGGTGATTGCTACAATAATTGATGAAGAAGGCAATGTTGTTGATTCTGCTGAAATAAAAGAGGACATTGCAAAAGGTACTACTCCCGCAAAAAATAAAAAAGATCCTAATTATTATTTGAGCAAAATTCCGCTTACTCCTGAAGCATTAGAGAAATCGAATACAAAAATTATTGAAGCCTATTATAATGTAGGCTCTATTTATAAGGAGCAATTATTAAATAATTCCAAATCAGTGGAAACATTTGAGGAGTTACTCAAACGCTATCCTGAAAATAAGTATAAATTATCCTCTTATTATCAATTGTACCGGACTTATCTGGCAATGAACAATAAAACCAAATCTGATTATTATAAAAATATTTTATTAAAGGATTATCCGGATACGGAGTACGCAAAGATCATCAAAAACCCTGATTATGCTAAGGATGTATTGGCAAGTAAAAGTGAAGTAGAACGATTTTATACAGAGACCTATCAATTCTATTCTGATGGAAAATATTCGCAAGCTCTGGCCAATTGTCAAAAAGCTGACACGTTGTATTCGAAAAATTATTTAATGCCGCAGTTTGCATTTATAAAAGCTCTTTGCATTGGCAGAACCCAGGACATCAACGCGTTTGAAAGCGCATTAACCCAGATCACTATTAAATATCCGAAGGAACCTGTGAAAGATAAAGCATTAGAAATGCTGGAGATGATTAAAAAGCAAAAGAACCCCGCCATTACAGGCGACTCTACGGCTAGTACTCCTGAAAAGCCAAAATTTATTTTTAAAGAAGACGGGGAATATTATTGGGTAACAATTGCACTCAACGGCAAAGGTGATATAGATGAATTTAAAACAAAATTATCGAATCTAAATGCAGAATCGTTTGGCTTGGATGATCTGAATATTTCAAATGTATTTTTAGATATTAATCATCAGCTGATAAGTGTAAAATATTTTGATGGAAAAGACAAAGCGATGAATTATTATAATTTTATGAATGTCCGCAAAGATGCATTTGAAGCATTAGAGCCAGGCACTTATCAATCATTCATTATTTCAGCAGAAAATTATACTACATTTTATAAAGAAAAAAATATTGAAGCCTATCAGGAGTTTTTCACGCAAAATTTTAAATAATTTTTTTGTTTTGTTTTTTTGGGTAACTTTATCTTCAACATATATAACGTTTTACTAAATGTTTAATAAAACCATGGTAAAAAACAATACAACAGACAACCCATCAGTAAATCTTATTGGTGCCGGAACTCATATTGATGGTGATATCACTACCAATGGAGATATGCGTATTGATGGGACATTAACAGGCTCTATTAATGTTAAAGGCAAATTGGTTGTGGGAAATTCAGGAAGTATTGAAGGGGAAATTATTTGCCAGAATGCGGATGTATCAGGAATGATAAAAGGGAAGATCGGGGTTGCGGAATTATTGTCATTAAAATCCTCAGCTAAACTTACCTGTGATATCATAACCAATAAAATAGCTGTTGAACCCGGGGCCAGCTTTTCAGGATCTTGCAGTATGGGCGGGATAATAAAAGACATTAAAAGTGAACGGACAGATACCCAGCTTTCCGAAAAAACCGCTTGAAAACCTAACATTAACAGGTCTTGAATCATCTTATAAGGCAATTTTATAAGGTGATTTTTTATTTTATACAAGAAATGGCAGTATTTCATTATTTTTATCCATATTGATGCAACCATAAGCATCTTTTTTGCATCTTTATACAAAGACCGACTTCCAACAATAATAAAAAAAATGAACCTACAACAGAAAAAGTTATTTGCTGTGAAAATTAACCACTTCGCATTAATAGCAATTATAATGTTATTGATTTGCTCTCCTGGTCTTTTTGGTCAGGGAAACAGGCAAAGTGATCGGGAAATCAATTTGGCAAACGTAAGTGCAACACAGGTATCCGATTACACTGATAAAACACGTCAAACCGAAATTTTTTCAGAAGCGAAATCATACATGCAAAAAGTAGTGGTGGCTGCTAAAGAAACAAAAATTGCAGCTGCAAATGCTGAAAAATTATTGATTGAACAAGAAAAACAGATCAGTAACTCCGGCGATAAAGTACTTATAGAAAACATAAAGGATCAACGAGAAGAAATAACCCTTGCATTGCAAGAGGCAACCTTGGCGCTTGATTGGTCTGAAAAAGCTGCCCAAGCGAATGACTTGGAAAAATTGCACACCTATGCATGGGACATTTTAAAAGCTTCAAAAAAAATTATAAAACAATTGGAGGCTGCCCAACAATATTCGTCTATCACTACGCAAAAAAAATAATTTAATAATGAAAAATAAATATAATTACCTGATTGGATTATTTTTAGGATGCCTGCTTTTCGGTCGCACTTCGAATGCGCAAACTAGTTGCGCCACAGCGGTAAACATTACTGTTAAATCTAAAAATGTAGATTGTTTTACCAGTTATACCTCTGTTATGACAAGTGATATAGGAACTGCTTATGTACCTGCAGGCGGCTGTGCTACGAGTGGTGACGATGACTGGTGGGGTAGGTTTACTGCAACCAGCACAAAAACAGAATTTTATTTATGGGGGAAGGGAGATATCAATGCTCAATTTATAGTTTACAGTGGTGCCTGCGGAGGTTTAACAAGTATCATGTGCCAAACTACAGGTTCATCCAAAGATATTCCCATGTATGGATCTGTTACTACAGTTGTTGGACAAACCTATTATATATTGATCCACCAGAAAATGGAACCCGGCAGGTTATGTGTTTACTCACCGGTTGTTGAGCCTACAAAACCTTTTTGCACAGCAGATATGTCTTTTGAAAGCGGCTCTTCTGCTTCATGGAATGGCAGGTATGGTAGTTATCACTTGGTAAGTGCCCCCGGCACCGTTTTTACCTGGGATGTTGGAAATACCGGCCAACCGGCAGGTCGTTTTCAGCTAACTACCGGCGCAGGTGTTGACCCTTTTGTGGGTGGTATGCTACCTATAGTAGCTCCCGGAGGGGGCAATTATTCCTTTAGAATTGGTAATAATTCAGGTAATGCAGATTTACAAGCTCCAACGGACGGATATGCCGGCGCAGGACAAAATCGTCATGCTTCTGCAGAGCAAATGAGTTATTCTTTTGTTGTGAGCGCGGCAAATGCCGGATTTGGTTATAAATATGCCGTAGTTATTGATTATTCTTCACACGTTGCTGTTCAACAGCCTCTTTTTGATGTGATCTTAACACTTCCCAACTCAGGTAATTCTGTTATTCCATGTGGTAATTATACGCACTTTGCAGGTGATGGAGTTTCTCCATTTAAATTCATTGGCGATGATGGAGATGCTAATGGTGGTGGTGGGATTGCTTTTACTCCCTGGACGGATGTAATTACAGATTTGTCCGGATACGTAGGACAAACAGTTACCGCCACATTCAGAGTTAGGGATTGTGAAGGAGGAATGAATGTTGCAGGACCTCCTTATCAAGCGGATCTTGAAGGTGGAACACATTGGTGTTATGCGTACTTTGATACTTATTGTATTCCCATGACCATTACTGTTCCTGAATATTGTGGAGGGGCAGGCAGCATCCAAATCTGCGGACCTCCGGGATATCAAACATATTCATGGCCGGCAGGACAACCGGGAATGGTTGCTCCACTTAATACACAATGTGTAACTATTAATAATCCATCCTCCCATTCAGGTACTACATATACAGTAAATGCTACATCTATTACTGGCTGTCCGGTTACCGCTACTGTTAAGTTAAACAGCATTCCATTAACAGTGACTACTCCCGCAAGTGTTTGTCCTAATACTGCTACCAACGTTTCTGTTGCAGTGACCAATAACACTAATCCTCCTTATACCTTTAGCTGGTCAAATGGCTTAGGCACCGGACCAGGACCTAAAAGCGTAACACCTGCTGCCACTACTACCTACACTGTAACCGTTACCAATGGTTCGGGTTGCACTTCTACAACACCAGTTATTGTTAATGTTGCCGTTTGCGGTATTACCGTTACCACTACTCCAAGGACCCTCTGTAATGGCGCCTGCGGCACTATCAGCGCTACAGGTGCAGGCGGCACAGCCCCATACACTTATACCTGGAGCCCTGCCACAGGACTTAGTGGTACTACCGGTGCAACTGTAACGGCTTGTCCGACAAGTACTACTACTTATACTGTTATAGCCAGAGATAATAATGGTGCGGGGAATTCCGCCACAGCCACAGCCGTGGTCACGGTCAATCCTAAGCCTACAGTTAGTGTTCCTGCTGCTACAATCTGTAATGGTAACTCAACCACATTAACTGCCACAGGTGCCAATACCTATACCTGGACTCCTACTACGGGTTTGAGTTCGGGTACTGGTGCTACTGTTACTGCTAATCCTACCTCTACAAGTACTTATACTGTTGTTGGCACTACCACTGCCTCGGGTTGTACAAATAGTACTACAGTTATAGTTACTGTTAATCCTAAACCGGTTGTTTCTGTTCCCCCGGCAAGTATTTGTCCGGGTGGTTCTACTCCTCTTACTACAAGTGGTGCTACTACCTATACATGGACACCTGCAGCTACTTTGAGCTCGGGTACAGGCACTACTGTTACTGCTAACCCTTCTGCTACTACTACTTATACTGTTATTGGTACTTCTTTGGGTTGTACAGGAAGTACTACTGTTGTGGTTACCGTTGGGGCCCTTGTTGCCAATGCAGGCCCGGATGTGGCCATTTGTGCAGGCGGGTCTACTAATTTAGGCGCTTCAGGGGGGACGATCTATACCTGGACTCCGGCTACGGGCTTGAGCAATGCTTCTATTTCTAATCCGGTTGCTACCCCTACCGTTACTACTACTTATACTGTTAATGTGTCGGATGGGTCTTGTTCGGATGATGATGTGGTGATTGTAACGGTGAATCCTAATCCGGTTATTTCTGTACCTCCTGCTACTATTTGCGCCGGTACTTCTACTACCCTTACTGCTTCGGGAGCCACTAACTATACCTGGGCCCCAAGTACCGGTTTAAGCAATTCTGCTATTGCCAATCCGGTTGCCAGTCCTACCGTTACAACTACTTATACTGTTACAGGTTCTTTTGCTACGGGTTGTTCTGGTGTTACTACGGTAGTGGTAATGGTGAATCCTAATCCTGTTGTTTCTGTGCCGGGGGCTACTATTTGCCTTGGACAAACGGCAAATCTTACCGCTTCCGGTGCCGATACCTATACCTGGTCTCCGGCAACAGGATTAAGCGCTACTACAGGAGCTACTGTTAATTCTACTCCTGGTAGTACTGGTACTCATACTTATACCGTGGTGGGTACTTCTGCTGCGGGTTGTACCGGTTCTGTCACCGTTACAGTTACTGTGAATCCTCCTTGCGGGCCAAGTGTGAATGCTACAGGTTATACTGTTTGTAATGGTGTTTGCGGTATTGTTACTTCTACTGCTACAGGTGGTACTCCGCCTTATAATTATTCCTGGAATACTTCTGCTA
>JBQTHQ010000104.1:0-50633 GCA_052389695.1 Bacteroidota bacterium
GTATTTAACAGATAATATCAGCTACGATCAAAACCATGATTTTAATTTTAATGCCTTTAATATCGACATGGTATTTCAATGGCAATTTGCTCCGGGAAGTTTTATGACATTCAATTGGAAAAATTCAATTTATAATGAAGGAAATGTTGTTATTAATAGTTATTCTAAAAATTTTAATAATACATTGGAATCAAAACAGCTCAATACAGTTTCATTAAGAGTGTTATATTTTTTCGATTATCTTTATCTCGTTAAAAAACGCGTATAATTAAATCGGATGATCAAAGCATCTAGCATTCATAAATCCTACGATAAATTAGAAGTATTGAAAGGTGTTTCCATCTCCATTAATAAAGGAGAGGTCATTTCCATTGTTGGTGCATCAGGTGCTGGTAAAACAACCTTATTACATATTTTGGGAACTTTAGACAGAGCCAATCAGGGAAAATTAGAAATGAACGGAGTTCTTATTTCATCCTTGAACGATTCAAAATTGGCGGAGTTCAGGAATAAAAATATTGGTTTTGTTTTTCAGTTCCATCACCTTCTTCCTGAATTTACTGCTTTGGAGAATGTTTGCATTCCCGCATTTATTGGAGGTATATCAACATCTGCTGCTGAAGCAAAAGCAAAAGAATTATTGAATTTTTTAGGATTAGCTGAACGGATGAATCACAAACCTAGTGAACTTTCAGGAGGAGAACAACAACGTGTTGCTGTTGCCCGTGCATTGATTAATGATCCTTCTATCATACTTGCTGATGAGCCTTCCGGTAATTTAGATTCTGCTACAGCAAAAGAATTGCACCAGTTATTTTTTACTCTTCGTGAAAAATTCAATCAAACATTTGTGATCGTTACTCACAATGAAGAATTGGCGAATATGGCCGATAGGAAATTAGTGATGAAGGATGGGAATATTGTGGAATTATAAATTATGAATTATAAAATTATTACTTATAACTTACCACTTACCACTTACCACTTATCACTTACCACTTACCACTTACCACTTATCACTTATCACTTATCACTTAATAAGTCATAACTCTGAAATTAGTTTCTTAACCCTTCTCCCAATCTCATCCCGTACTTTATTAAACTCAGCCGGCTCTAAATGCTTTGGATCATCCAATTTCCAGTCATCACGGTGTTCTGCTTGTACAAAAGGACATTCATCGCCACAACCCATAGTAATGGCATAATCATATTTTATTTGAGGGATCTCATCCAGTGATTTGGATCCATGCAATGTCAGATCGTACCCTAATTCTTTCATTGCAGCGATCGCTTTTGGATTTATTTTTCCGGATGGCCGCGAGCCGGAGCTGAATGCTTCTACTTTTCCTTTTCCATGTATTTTGGCAAATGCCTCGGCCATTTGACTTCGATTGGAATTTTCTACGCAAACAAATAATATCTTTTTCATTTGTCAAAAATTTTGAATGTAAACATTCCAATAACAGCACCTAATGTTGGCGCTGTAAGATACAACCATAACGATTCTAAATGTCCGCTTACAACAGCAGGAGCAAGGGAACGAAAAGGATTCATGGACGCTCCGGATACCGGGCCGGCAAACATAGCCTCCAATAAAATGATAAAGCCAATTGCTATAGGAGCATAATTATTATCTTCTTTGGTTGTGCTTAATATGGTAAACATCAAAAAGAAAGTAAGTATCATTTCCATTACAAATGATGACATTTCGTTTCCGGCAGGCAAGGTAGCTCCCAACATGGAATTATCGGGAAATAATATTTTTAATAAAAGGCTCGCTAAAAATGCACCCGTTAATTGTGCAGGCAAATATAGATGGAGTTCATTCGTAGGAAATTTTTTGCCGATCCATAATGCAATGGTTACTGCAGGGTTCATATGAGCTCCGCTATAATTTCCAAAAGCAAAAGCCATGGCAGTTACAACCAGCCCAAAAGTAAAAGCAATGCCAACATGTGTAATTGCTCCTCCGCTTTGCTGATTAATAATAATCGCACCTGTCCCTGCAAACACAAGAAAAAAAGTGGATAAGAATTCAGATAAGAATTTTTTCATTGTATTTTTTAAAAGTTAGTTTTAAAGAAATGTTACTGACCGTATCAAAAATATTTTTTTATTTTTTCTATAAAAGTTGCAGGAGCAGGACAAGGTTTATTAGTAGCAGTATTAATAAATACCAATGCAGTTGTTGCAGTATTTAACAGCTCGCCTTTTTGGTTATATACTTCATAATCGAAAGTGATCCTTGCAGTAGGTAATTCCATGATCATTGTTTTGATCACTAACAGGTCATCATAAAAAGCGGGTTTAAGATATTTGATATTACAGGTATAGACAGGAAGCATTACTCCATTGTCTTCCATTTCTTTATAACTTGTGCCAAGATCGCGTAATGCTTCTACTCTTCCCACTTCATAATACTGGGTATAATTTCCATAATATACATAGCCCATTCTGTCGGTTTCTGCATAACGAACACGAACTGTTGTTTCAGAAATATACATACAAAATTGATTTTAGAGAATGATAAACATTCAGTAAAATACATTTTTTATTCATTCAAAAATCAAAATAAATAAAAAAAACATTTTTTGTTCAATAAGTTTCATTTACATTCATAAATGCTTATAATTGTAGGCTTTTGAGTGGTAAGTAAAAATAATAATGGCTTTGAAAAGGTACACTATAAAAAAAAGCAAAAAGTCAAGAGCAATTGTAAAATTTTTTTTTATTTTTTTATTTAATAATTGTTGCACCTTAATTAAAGTTGTATATATTTACAGCGTAATATGCGAAAATAGTAGGTTATACAGGATTCAAGATATATAAGTTTAACATATTTATTAAATTACCGAATGGAGAAAGCATACGTAAAAGTTTGGGAGAGTTGTCTAGAGATAATAAAGGACAATGTTAGTTCACAAAGTTTCAAAACATGGTTCGAGCCGATAAAACCAGTAAAATTAAGCAGCAGCGTATTGACCATTCAGGTTCCAAGCCAGTTCTTTTATGAATGGTTAGAGGAACACTATATTGTATTATTAAAGAAGACCATAAAAAAAGAGTTGGGTACTGAAGGCCGACTGGAGTATTCTATTATTATGGAGAACAACTATAATAATTCATCCAAACCATATACTGTAAAAATTCCAACCAACAGTAAAAAAGAATTACGCAACCCATCAGTAGCTATGCCTATTGACTTAAATCAAAATACCATCCGTAACCCATTCATTATTCCGGGTTTAAAAAAAGTAAATGTTGAATCTCAATTGAACTCCAGCTACTCTTTTGAAAATTTAGTGGAAGGTGATTGCAATCGTTTAGCCCGCTCTGCAGGCTTTGCTGTTGCCAACAAACCAGGAGGCACTGCATTTAATCCTTTATTAATATATGGAGGGGTTGGTTTAGGAAAAACACATTTAGCTCATGCTATTGGCATTCAGATCAAGAATGAATTTCCTAATAAAACAGTTCTATATGTGTCCTCTGAAAAATTTACTACGCAATATATAGATTCAGTACGTAATAATAATCAAAATGATTTCGTTCATTTCTATCAAATGATCGATGTATTAATTATAGATGATGTACAATATTTTGCAGGAAAAGAAAAAACTCAGGATGTTTTCTTCCACATTTTCAATCACTTACATCAAACAGGTAAACAGTTAGTACTAACTGCTGATAAAGCACCTGTTGAATTGCTTGGATTTGAACAAAGATTATTGTCCCGTTTTAAATGGGGTTTAGCTGCCGATCTTCAAACTCCCGGATTGGAAACACGTATTGCCATTCTTGAAAAGAAAGTATATGCGGATGGGCTTGATCTGCCAAAAGAAGTAATTGAATACCTGGCATATAGCATAACTACAAATGTACGTGAACTGGAAGGCGCGCTTATTTCATTATTGGCTCAGTCATCCATGAACAAAAAAGCGATCACATTGGAACTTGCCAAACAGATGATCGACAAGTTTGTTAAAAACACAGCTCGCGAGGTTTCTATTGACTATATCCAAAAAGTTGTTTGCGATTATTTTGACCTGCCATTGGAATTATTAAAATCAAAAACTCGTAAACGCGAAGTAGTACAAGCCCGCCAGATCGCCATGTATTTTGCTAAAAGCATGACAAAGTCCTCTTTGGCAACAATTGGATTACATTGTGGCGGTAAGGATCACGCAACTGTACTTCATGCCTGCCGTACGGTAAACAACCTGATGGATACCGACAAACGATTTAAAAATTATATTGAAGAGCTGAATAAAAAAATAAGCATTCAATAAGATTTGATAAATACCCTGCATAAATAATAGGAATCAGTGATCTGATTCCTATTTTTGTTATATATCATACCTCTGTTATTTAATGGCAATAAAAAAAACATTCTGTTTTTTGCGCTTTGGTATTATACTGTTACTAAGTATAATAGCATTGTCTTCATTAGCCCAAACATACAACTTTAGAAGTTTCTCGTTGGAAGATGGATTGTCACAATCTGAAGTTACATGCATATATGAAGATAGCAGGGGTTATTTATGGATAGGTACTGCAGGCGGAGGCATAAACAGGTTTGATGGGAAAGAATTTAAAACCTATGAAGAGAAAAATGGTTTGTGTGGCCAAATCATTTCAGCTATATCGGAAGATTCTGATCATAACCTTTGGATCGGAAATGTTGGAGGAAGGTTATGTACGTTCGATGGACAATCATTTACACCAAAGGAAGATACTATCTATATAGCAGATGGTAAAGTTAATTTCATTACCTCGGACGATAACAATAATATGATCATTGGTAAAAATGGTAAGCTGTATTTAGATAACGGAAAAAGCTTTGAAAAATTAATATTGAAAGAAGATACTTTATCTAGTTATAGTATTAATTGCTTTAAAAAGGATAGCCGGAATATAGTGTGGATAGGAACAGATAATGGGTTGCTGGTTTTAAAGAATAAAACACTTCTAAGGATCAAAGAAGCCGGTGGAATTAATAATGCCAATATAATTTCTCTTACTGAAGATATGAAGGGGAATTTATGGGCACTAGATAATAATACGAATTTTTATAAGGTCAAAATTATAGGGCCATCTCACTATCAGGTAAAAACTGAAGAAATAAGATCATTTGTTCCATCCGGAATATTGATAAATGATATTCACTTTGACCAACGGAATCAACTATGGATGGCATCCGCAAATAAAGGTATTTATAAGTACACAAATAATATACTCGAAAATTTTAACCAAAATAATGGGTTGTCCGTAGATATTGTAAGAAATATTTATGAGGACAGATCAGGAACACTCTGGTTTGGAACTAATGGAGGAGGCCTTCTAAAGCTTGCCGGACAAGCATTTACCTATTATGATAACATTCAGGGGTTAAAAGAAAAAGATATTTTCGCTATTAATGCGGATAAAAAAGGAAATATATGGATCGGAACCAGTATACATGGTGTATATAAATTCGATGGGAAAAATGTGACATCTTACAGAGCATTATCTCTTGCAGGTAATGATGAAGTGCGCTGCATATACACTGATAAAAAAGGTAAAGTATGGCTGGGAGGCAACAAAGGAATTTCTATTTATGAAGGTTCAACATTTCATCGGTACAATAAAGACCAGAAATGTAAAAATATCCGTGTCATATTTGAGGATACATCAGGCAATATATGGATAGGTACACGAAGTAATGGAGTGTTTATTGATGATGGTAAAGCAGTGAATCAATTGACCGAAAAAGAAGGATTGACGAATGATAATGTGTATTCAATTGTCCAGGATAAAAACGGAAATATATGGATAGGTACCGGAAATGGAATTTTTATTTATAGTAATGGGAAAATTATAAAGCATCTTACAGATATATGTAATAGCTATATAGGGAGTATGGTCATTGATAAATTTGGAACTATATGGGCAGGTACGGATAATTGTGTTGGAATGTTTAGCGGTAGTAAATTTAAAAATATTACTGTTGATGATGGTCTGGCATCGGGAACAGTTTATCTTTTAAATGTTGACACGCATGGAAATATATGGGTAGGGACGAACAAAGGCCTGGACAAAATATCTTTAAATAAAAAAGGCGAAATAGAATCAATACGTAATTATGGAAAAAATGAAGGGTTTAAAGGAATTGAATGCAACTCGAGGGCTACATGTATTGATAATAATGGTTGCTTATGGTTTGGTACAATTAAAGGTGCTATAAGATTTGATCCCAGGGAAGAACTTTTCCGTGAAGCCGAAATTCCACAAGTACACATAATAAATATAAAATTGTTTTATGAATCTGTTGATTGGAAAAAATATTCAGATTCAATTTCACATTGGTATAACCTGCCTTATAATGCTGTATTGCCATACAATAAAAACCATTTGACATTTGATTTTTCTGCTTTTAGTAAAGCTTTTCCCGAAAATATTAAATATACTTTTAAACTTGAAGGCTTTGATGAAGAGTGGAGTCCTGTAGCAGAAATAAATTCAATTACATATTCTAACTTACCACCCGGCAAATATGTTTTTCTTGTGAAAGCTCTTAATAAGAGCGGAATGTCCAGTAAAGTATCCGATGAATTTAAATTTATTATTAAAGAACCATTTTGGGCTACCTGGTGGTTTATAGCCCTGGGGGTGATCGTGCTGACGGTATGTATTTATTTTTATAATGAATTTAGGAAACGCAGATATTTCTTGTTTCAAAAGCGTTTGGAAAAAATTATAAAACAACGTACACAAGAAATTGTGAAACAACGTGATACTAATGAAATACTTTTAAAAGAAGTACACCATCGTGTAAAAAATAATTTACAGATCATTAATAGCCTGATAAACATTCAATCGAACTATGTGGACGACCCTAAAGCAGTTGAGATATTCCGTGAAATTCGTAATCGCATCCGTTCTATCACGCTGGTCCATGAAAAATTATATAAATCCAAAGACTATGGGAATATTAATGTGAAAGAATACATCAATATGTTAGTAGAAGGTTTGATCGAAACATACAGTATTAATAAACAGATCGATTTAAAATTGAATTTGGAAGTTCAATATTTTAACTTGAATACCATTATACCGATTGGATTGTTCTTGAATGAAATAATTTCCAATTCCTTTAAATATGGATTTAATGGTTTAGAACATGGTATTATTGAAGTGGAGTTGTATAAGTCTGATGATCTTAACGAATATACCTTGATAATAGGAGATAACGGACTGGGCTATGATGATAAATTATTCGAAGATCAAAATGCAACATTGGGGTTGGAATTAATAAAAATACTATCCATACAGCTAAACGGCACCGTCCAAAAAATGGAAAAACCGGGAACGTATTATATTCTTAAATTTAAACCATTAAAAGATTAAAGATATAGTTTATATATGACAAAAATTTTAATGGTTTGTTTAGGTAATATTTGCCGATCTCCCTTAGCTGAGGGTATTCTAAGACAAAAGGTAGAAAAAAATGATCTAAGTGTCAGCATCGATTCAGCCGGAACTTCCAATTATCACATAGGTGAATGTCCTGATTCACGATCAATTCTTAATGCCCAAAGGCATGGGGTTGATATTTCATGTTTAAAAGCCAGGCAGTTTATAGCAGAGGATTATGATACATTCGATCATATTTTCGTGATGGACAGTTCAAATTATGCAGATGTGATTGCATTGGCACGAAATAAGGAAGATAAGGGAAAAGTAGAAATGATCATGAACAGGGTTTATCCCGGTTCAAATATGTCGGTACCCGATCCTTATTCCGGCGGTGAACAGGGTTTTGAAAACGTTTATATATTATTGGATAAGGCATGTGATGTAATTGTTGAATCGCTAATGAATTAGGTTGAATGTCTGAAAAAGGAATATTATACCTCATTCCCACAACTCTTGGTGAAACTGCTGAAACGGCAGATGTTATTCCTGTAAAAATAAACCGGGTGGTCAATACTATTGATGAATACATTGTAGAAAATGAAAAATTTGCCCGCCATTACCTGAAAAAAATTGGTATTAAAAAATCGTTCCAGGAGATCAAATTACATTTGTTAAATCAGCACACACCGGTTCAGGAGATTTCCGGTTATTTAAACGCAATTGCAGAAGGTAAAAATATTGGAATCATTTCTGAAGCAGGTTGCCCTGGTATTGCTGATCCGGGCGCTGATGTAGTGAAAATAGCGCATGATAAAAACATTAAAGTTGTTCCTTTGGTGGGACCATCTTCTATTTTCCTTGCATTGATGGCATCGGGTTTTAACGGACAAAATTTTGCATTTAATGGTTATTTACCAAAAGAACGTACCGATCGTATCAAAAAAATAAAAGAGCTTGAGAAATTGGCTCAACAAAAAGATCAGACACAATTATTTATTGAAACACCTTATCGCAATGTACATGTACTGGATGATCTATTAGCGAGTTGCGATGGCGCTACCAAACTATGTATTGCTTGTGATATTACACTACCCACAGAGCTCATAAAAACAAAAACGATTGCCGCCTGGAAAAAACAAATTCCGGACATCAATAAACGACCGGCTATTTTTTTGATCTATAAGTAAAAGTGTGTTAGGGTCATTCAATGATAGCCCACTCGAATAATTATTTCAATCGTCTATCCATTTCCCGCTCCGTGTCTCTCTTTTTTATATCATCCCGCTTATCAAACAACTTTTTTCCTTTGGCCAGAGCTATTTCTAATTTCGCATATCCCTTCTCAGTAATAAATAAGCGCAGAGGAATAATAGTTAACCCCTGGTCTTTTAATTTATTCTGAAGTTTATTTAATTCATGCTTGTTGAGAAGTAATTTTCGGTCGCGTTTTTCTTCAACATTATTATAAGTTCCATTAAAATAATGTGCAATGTGCATATTCCTGATAAACAATTCATTGCGATTAAATACACAAAAGGCATCATTGATATTTGATTTGCCTTCACGTATTGATTTGATCTCGGTACCGGTCAGTTGAATACCGGCAATGTATTTATCAATGAAAGCATATTCAAAGGATGCCTTTCTGTTTTTTATATGAATATTGCTTTCGGTAGTCATAATTTATCGCACTATCAGTACAGGTACTTTTACATTATGTCTTACAGCATCAAGTGTAGTTCCGAAAAGAATATCTTTTAATGCCCTGTGTCCGTGAGCGCCCATTACTAAAAGATCACAATCGCAGGTATTCACTATTTCAGGAATGCTCTTTTTAGGATTTCCGAAACCCAGTTTGGTTTCAATGGCATATCCTTTTTCACTTAATTCATTTTTATATTTTTCAAGATTTTGTTTATCCGACAAGGTTTCAAGATCATCTATTTCACTGTCCATCAAACGGGCACCGGCAGTTTCCACAATATGAATTAAAATATAGTCAGCTGTTTTACCGCCTTGTGCGATAGCATTACTAATAGCCTTATTATCACTTGGACTAAAATCAACAGTAATTGCGATGCGTTTGTATTTTATGTCACTAATAAGATCCAGCTTACCGGGTTTACCATCAGGTACCTGTGTTTTAACTCGTTTTGCTTTTTGCATGAGAGGGGCAAATGTTATATACAAAAGTAATATTCCTGCTCCAACTATCAGTGGAACAACTGTAAAAATAAGTACTATTGGATTTTCAGATGTGCTGATCCATTTATTTACCGTTTCCACAACCAGTTTAGCATTCAGTAGGATAATAATCAAAGCAATAATCCAGGCACATACCTTTACCCAGGTTTTATTAGCAAATTCTCCCATCTTGCTCTTATCACTTGTTAAATGGATCAATGGAATTATAGCAAAGCCTAATTGCATACTTAATATTACCTGGCTTAAAATAAGTAGTTGCCCTGTCGCATTTTCTCCAAAAATATAGATCACTATAAAAGCAGGGATGATCGCTATCAATCGTGTAATAAGCCTTCTTAGCCATGGCTGGATCCGCAGATTCAAATAGCCTTCCATTACAATTTGTCCTGATAAAGTTCCCGTGAGAGTAGAACTTTGCCCTGCAGCAATTAATGCAATAGCAAATAAAACAGGAGCGAGGCTATTGCCTAAGATGTCATCCAATAATTTATGCGCATCTTGTATTTCAGATACCTCCGTTAAACCGGTATTAAAAAAGGCGGCAGCAGCAAGTATTAATATAGCCGCGTTCACAAATAATGCAAGGTTTAATGCAATAGCGGTGTCTATGAAATTAAATTTAATAGCTTCCTTAATGCCGGTGTTGGTTCGTTCAATTTTTCGTGTTTGTACCAGGGAGGAATGTAAATAAAGATTATGTGGCATAACAGTAGCACCAATGATTCCAATAGCAATATATAAAGCATCACTATTTGGAATAGATGGAATAAAACCTTTTACCAATTCAACACTATCAGGTTTTGCAAAAATAAGTTCAGCAATAAAAGCCAATCCAATAGTAGCGATAAGAGCTAAAATAAAAGCTTCCATTTTACGCATTCCGTAACCTTGCAATACCAATATTAATAGTGTATCAGCAACGGTAATAGAAACACCCATTAAAAGCGGGATGTCAAACAATAACTGTAAACCAATGGCCATACCAATAACTTCTGCCAGGTCGCAGGCAGCAATGGCTATTTCGGCTAATACCCAGTTACAAAAATTGACCACAGGCGGATAAGTTGCCCTGGAAGCTTGTGCCAGGTCAAGTCCGCGAACTAATCCCAAACGCGCACTTAAACTTTGTAAAAGCAATGCCATTAGATTGCTCATTAATAATACCCAGAGCAATTTATATCCGAACTGGCTTCCTCCTGCAATATCGGTTGCCCAGTTCCCCGGATCCATATAGCCAACACTCACCAGGTAAGCCGGCCCAATAAATGCAAATAGTTTTTTCCAAAAACCGGTTTTGTTGGTGCTAACGCTGGAGTGAACTTCGGATAATGATCTGTCGGAGTGTTTCATTTATGCAATTACTAAAATATTTTTAGCCACATCATTACTGATGAAAAGCGTTTGTTTGTTTATTGTAATTTGTAATGACCGGTCGAATTCAACAATATCTTTGATCTTGATCTCATTTCCTAATGTTATTCCTGATCTGTCAAGGTATTGCAGAAAAGCAGGGGAGTGATCAACAACCCCGGTAACGGTGCAAACATCATTTTTTTTGTATTTCGATAAAGGATATGATTTTTGGATCTGTAATTTTCCATTCATATCCGGTATAGGATCCCCATGCGGATCTACTTTCGGATAGTTTAAAAATTTGTCAATGCGTTCCACCAGCTTATCGGAGTTGATGTGTTCCAGCTGCTCAGCAATATCATGTACCTCATCCCATTTAAAATCCAGGTGCTCTACTAAGAACATTTCCCACAAACGGTGCTTTCGGATAATAGTGAGGGCCACTTTTTCACCTTTTTTACTAAGGCTTACTCCCTGGTATTTCTGATAATTGATCAGTTTTTTATCCGCCAGCTTTTTCAGCATATCTGTTACCGATGCGGCCTTTGTGTTTATTTTTTCAGCAATGGCATTGGTAGTAACTACATCTCCGGTTTGTTCAACCAGTTTGTAAATGGCTTTCAAATAATTTTCTTCGGTAAACGAATTCATTATCAATTATTTAAGACAAATATACATGATTTTTTAAAAATATTATAATATTTTTTTAGGTTAGTCTAAAAAATGTTTTATATTTGTAAAAAATATTATACATGAAAAAAAAGAGGATAGCATTTTTAGGTATATGCATCATGGTTATAGGTCTTGTTGCATGCGAAAAACTTTTGCCACCTGCCCCGGATGATGATGAACTATTGGATGGCCCGGTGGAAGGATTAACAACAGAGCAAAATGCACAATTTCTTGCCGGGGATATCGCATTTAATGATGAAGTATTTACAGCTGAAAAAGGCCTAGGGCCAACTTTCGTCGCTACTTCTTGTGGTAGCTGTCATGCCGGTGATGGAAAAGGACATCCATTTACTACACTTACTCGTTTCGGACAAATAGATACTACCGGTAATCAGTATTTAAATCAGGGCGGACCGCAGTTACAAAACAGAGCGATCCCGGGATATTTGCCTGAACAAATTCCTGCGGGTGCAACTTCTACTAATATCACTCCTCCGGCAAATACAGGTTTAGGATTTATAGAATTGGTATCCGATGCAGATATACTTGCTATGTCGGATCCTAATGATGCGAATGGCGATGGAATATCAGGCGTACCTAATTGGGTGAATATTCCTTCATATGTTACTTATAATGCGAATTCAATTTCGCAAGGAGGAAAATATATTTGCCGTTTTGGTAAGAAAGGGGCTGCTTATAATTTATTGAATCAAACAGCAAATGCATATAACCAGGATATGGGCATCACTTCTATATATGATCCTGTTGATGTTTATTCCCACCAGGAAATAGACCCGGAGGTCTCTACCCAGACTGTAAACGACGTAGTATTTTATTTACAAACATTGAAAGCTCCTATTCAACGAGATCAGGATGATGAAGAAGTAATTGTTGGCAAACAATTATTTATCAATATTGGTTGTGAAGGTTGCCATAAACAAACGCTGCGATCAGGATCATCTCCGGTTGATGCTCTTTCAAATAAAGTATTTCACCCTTATACAGATTTGCTTTTGCATGACATGGGGCCAGGTTTGGATGATGGTTATACCGAAGGAAGCGCAAAAACATTTGAATGGCGAACGCCTGCGCTTTGGGGTTTGGGTTTATCAAAAAGTTCACAAGGAGGAAATTATTTTCTGATGCATGATGGAAGAGCCCGTAGTATAGAAGAAGCAATATTACTTCATGGTGGTGAAGGGCAAAACAGTAATAATGCTTTTCAAAATTTATCGGAAAGTGAAAAGAAGAAGCTTATTAAGTTTTTGGAAAGTTTGTAGGTTATAAGCTATGAAGAGTTAATATATGACGCTCGAATAAAACTATGAACAGAAAAGAATTTTTAAAAACCTGTAGTTACACATGCTTAGGCTTAGTAGGTTTTTCCGCTTTAATGGAATCCTGTACTGGTGTTAAACATATTAATGCAGCAGCTGAAAATAATCAATTAAAAGTAGCACGTTCAGAATTCATCGAAGTAAAAAAGGACAAAACAAAAACCAGGAGGCACATAATCGTAAGATCAAGTTCACTTAATTTCCCGGTTGTACTTTATCGTTTTTCGGATACTGATTATTCAGCATTATTGCTTCAATGTAGTCATCAGGGAATGGAGTTGAACGTTAACGGTGACTTGCTAACTTGTTCAGCGCATGGAAGCGAATTCACTAATAAAGGTGCGGTTACACAAGGGCCCGCCGATCAAAGTTTAAAAAAATATAAGGTTACTAACGATTCACATAATATATACATCCACCTATCATGAAAAAAATAACATTCATTCTTATCACATTTTTAACAATCAATATGTGCTTTGCACAAAAAGATTCTTCCATTATAAATCGTATTCAGAAGGATACAAGTAAACTAAAAATGAACATGGATGCAGTGTATAACCGTCCATTTTTACAGGTAGGTAAATTCCCTGTGTCGGTGGGTGGCTACCTGGAAGCCAATAGCAGTTATTTTGGTACTGATGGTGTAAGCGAAGGCCTTTCATTTCAAATTCCGCGTATGACCATTTTTTTGTCTTCAACAATTAAAAAAAAGATCAAATTTTTAGCTGAGATCGAATTTGAAGAAGGTGGTAAAGAAGTAGCAATTGAATTTGCTTCCATGGATATTGAGTTGCATCCCTTGTTTAATTTACGCGGTGGCGTTATTATGAATCCGATTGGTGCGTTCAATCAAAACCATGATGGCCCTAGATGGGAGTTTATAAGCAGGCCTATATCGGCTACAACAATAATCCCTTCAACATGGAGCAATGTTGGCTTCGGTATATTCGGAAAATACGGACATAATAATTTAGTTTGGGCCTACGAAGCCTATTTGACAAATGGCTTTGATGATAAAATTATTGCGAATGAACAAAACAGGACCTGGTTGCCTGAAAGCAAACAAAATCATGAACGCTTCGAGGAGAGCTTTAACGGGGTTCCTCTTGTAACAGCTAAAACAGCTTTACGCCACAGGAATATAGGAGAATTGGGTATTTCATGGATGGGAGGGGTTTATAATAAATATGAAGAAGACGGTTTAGAATTGGATAAAAGAAGAAGGATAGATCTAATAGCAATTGATTTCAATACAACTTTACCTGCAATAAATACATATATAACCGGAGAACTGGTTCGGGCAATGATCGATGTGCCTGATACTTATACCCAGCAATTTGGAAACAGACAACAAGGTGGCTTTTTGGATATTGTACAGCCCATCATAAAACGTAAAATGTTTGGATGGGAAAACAGTATCATTAATCTTGCATTCAGAACTGAATACACAGATTACAATGTTGGAGCTTTCCATGAAACAAACGAAAATATGTCTGATCACATTGTCGCAATTGTTCCGGGTATTAGTTTCCGTCCCTCACAACAAACGGTAATTCGTTTTAACTACCGTTACCATTGGGAAACGGATCTGTTAGGAAACCCTGCCGCAAGAACGGCCGGATTTCAATTTGGGTTCTCGACTTATTTTTAGTTATAATTAAATGCAGACAAATTTACAAATAGATTGAAGGAGTTGTTTTTAAATAACCAGCGGTTAATATTCCCAATTTAATCCTACAGTTTTATTTTAATCCCTCCATTTATTACAAATCCATCAAGTGGTGCATAAATATCCCTGTAAGTGGGATTTGTTAAGGTTCCGGTATATACCCTGTCAAACTTTGTTTGCCTGGCATCTAAGAAATTTTCAAAATTTATATATATGGAAAGCTTCTCCCATAATTTTTCAACCATAAAACCACATATAGTGTATTCTCTTCCAATTGTTCCGTCGCTTAATTTTTGAGGGCTGAAATAATAGGCTTCTAAACCAACTTTCCATTTTTCCTCCACTTCATACATTAAAACGGAATTGATCCGGTGTTTTGCTGTTAAAGGGCTTTCGGTATTTGTACCATTTTGGTAAATACGTGCATCCGTATAGGTATAACCTGAAAATAATTTGAAATCACCAAGCCCGATTTTAACATTTGTTTCAGCGCCTTTACTTTCTGTGTAGCCATTCACATTTATAAACCTGTATTGATTATTAGCTTGAGTCATCAGAATTAAGGGATTGCTTAAATAAGTATAAAAGAACATTTGGTTAATGCTAAATGTGACCTTGTCATTTGCAAAAGCAGTCCGGTAATTAATATCCCAATTAGCGCCATAACTTCTTTCCAATTTATTTGTGTGTTTGTTGATCGCTAACACATTCCTGTATTGGATCCGCTCGCTTTCTTCTGTGAAAATAGTGGGGGCTTTATAACCCATACCACCACCTAAACGTGAAGTAATGTGGGGACTGATTTTAAACAGGGCCGAAATTCTGGGAAGATATACAAATCCATAATCCACTACATGATCAGTTCTAAATCCGGTTTCAAGATGAAGCCATTTGCTGATCTTGCATGTGTTTTGAATAAACGCCCCCGCAATTAATTGATCACAATTTCTTAAAGCACTAGTGTCTAACTGTTTTTCGCTGAATTGGTCTGTCCATAAATTAAGTCCAAAGATCCATTCTGTTTTTTCTCCATGATTGGCATAATTGGCTTCCGTGAAAGTGGAGTTTTGTGTACCATTGAATTTATAGCCGGGAGTATTTAAAACACGGTTAAAATAACTGAAGCTATTCTTGAATGTTATGTGGCTGCACTCGCCAAATTTATGTTCGGCTAAAAGTTGCGTGCTGATACGCTCCGTTTTATTCTTTTCAAAATAATTATGAGTGCTATCACCTTTTCCTTCTATGTGGTGCATATCACCACCAATACGATCTTCAAGCGTTGCGTTTACTCCCAGATTTATATCTGTTTTCTCAGAAGGGTAGAAAAATATTTTTGGATTTAAAGTATAACGTTCAAATTTTGGAATTGCCGACAGGTCTATATTGGCAGGATCATAAGCCATATTTCTATTGTGTGCAAGAAATAAGGTCGTCCCCATTTTATTAAATCGTTTGGAATAAAAACCACTTAGGTTTAAACCTTTAGCAGATGTTCCATCAAAATGGAATTTCAGCTCCTGTTCTATTTGCGGTGTTTTTGAAATTAAGTTTACCAACCCGGCAATGGCGCCACCGCCATAAAGTGTAGAAGCAGAACCTTTGATTACTTCTACTTGCTTTAGATCGAGGGGTGGTATCTGTAAAAGTCCCAATCCGCTGGATGCACCTGAATACAATGGGAATCCATCTTTTAAAATTTGAGTATAACGCCCATCCAAACCCTGGATACGGATGGAAGTATTTGCAGATGTGGCCGATGTCTGTTGTGTTTGAATACCTGTGCTTTCAGCCAGCACCATTCGGATATCTCCGGGTTTCATATTGGCTTTTTCTTCCAGTTCTTCACCTGCAATAAATTCCACTCTTGTTGGAATATCATTGATGCTTCTGGAACTGCGTGTTGATGTGATAACAACCTCATCTAATTCTTCTTCCTCAGCATTTAATAATATTTCTACCGGATCTGTTTGTGTTGTTGGAAAGATCAAGGTATCTGTTCTTTCTTTGTAACCAAGAAAACGAAAAACAATCAGTTGTTGTCCATCAGGAATGTCTTGGATTTCTATATTTCCATTTACATCTGCGCTTGCGCCCTTAGTAGTTCTGTTTAAAATAGCTAAGGCACCAACCAGAGCTTCTTTAGTTTCGCTGTCTTTTATAATGGCTTTATAGGTGTTTTGTCCCAAAGCCATAGTAGAAAGCAACAATGCCAATAAAGGCATAATTATCTTTTGCATATGTTGTTGTGATTAAGTTAATAAGAATGAATTGTAAGGGGCACTTACAGCATTAATTCACTAACTTAATTTAGGAGGCTGCCAGATATTGGCTGTGAATTGAGAAATGAATTGCGATTTATAAGAAAAACTATTTTTTTCAATCGTCTGATTAAAAGCAGTAGTGGATGAAAATGAATTGATATTGGAAACTACGGATCCACAGCATACACATCCGCAAAATGGAGAACAGGTTTCATCCCGGCAATCCTTTTCAGTTTCACCGGAAGCTGTTTCACCGGCACAGGCAGAATCATTACAGGCTGTCTCCTGTGTACATTCCGTTTCATTACACTCTCTGCCATCTCCGCAGGGAACAGTAGAAAGTATAAAAATGTAAATGCTGAATATGGACCAAAAATATTTCACAGTATAAAGATAAAGAATTATTATTCAACAATTAATTTACCTGAACTGAGGATCTTTTCTGAATTAGAAATTGAATAAAAATAAATTCCGCTTTGAAGTTCATTCCGTTCTAATTTAAATACATCAGTGTTAATATTTTTAATAGTTCGTACACTTTTTCCTGTCACATCATATAAATTAAATATAAGGTCTTTATAATCCGCCTGAATAGTAAATGTAATTGAACTGCTGAATGGATTAGGATAGGCGGTTATCTGGTTTTCGGATACATTTTCCAGTATGCCAATTGTATTTGAAATGACTGCCTGGATCATCAGGCGATAAGGATTATAACTGTTTATTCCTCCCAGATCCGTAAAATTTGGTGCTGCCAACATAGTGGTTATGAAATAAGCACCCAAACGCACAGGCGCTTTTTCAGATTGATATCCCAGTGGGTAATAATTTGTGGCAACAGTTGGTTGTGCTAAGCCAACAAAAAAAGAAGAATTACTAATCGTAGGTGTGAGAGGGAATTGAAAATTATAATACTGGCCGGTATCCGATGCTGTAATTACAAGCGCTGCAGAAGAATCTAATTTAGCTCCGGCATTATCAAACAGAATAGCATACACCGTTTTACCAATGGATGTTGCATTATTAGCAAGGTAAATGTTTGCACCGATGACATCCGTTGTTCCTGTGATGGTATATTTTGTTGCAAAATAGCTGGGTAAATTTCCACCTAATCCATCAGTTGCCCGATTCGCATCTGCGTAGCTGAATACGGTATTATTTACTACTTGTGAATATGCATCTGTGTTATTATTGTTATTATCATCATTGGAAAGAGTAACAGAAACAGTATTTGTTCCTAAGTTTGCAGGAGTATAAGCTGCAAAACCAATGGTTGCCGAAGCTCCCGGAGCAAGGGATGAGATAGTTATTACGTCAGTAAAGGTGTTGGCTCCTGTTATATTTAAACCAACAGATATGTTTGTTAAGGTATTCATCCCTATATTCCTCACAATTGAAGAGTCAATACGAGGTGAGCCATATGGGTTTGGAATACTTCCCAGTGTATATAAATTAACAATGGCATCATTCGGAAGTGCCTGAACAAATCTTAACGTTCTTCCAGCATCAGGTCCAGGACGGGTGGAAGGATTACCAAATTTAAAAGCATTGGTGCCTGTATAATTTCCAGCTAAGCTATTTGCCGCATTCCATGATAATATAGATGGTTTATTTATAACCAATAAATGTGCGTTTGAATTGTCCGTTCCTTTTAATCCTACAGCTGCTGTTTTTGTTGCGGATGTATTTGCAGAAGGGTCCCAGGTACCATACACAAATTCAATGGTGTTGGTTGTTTCATATAATTTAATTTGAAATTCCATATTATCAAACTGAACAGCAGGAGAAGTAGTTTTATCTCTTACATTCTTGAACTGAATAATACAGATCCGTGAACCGGGTGTTCCATTTGTGTATACCCTGTATTCAGGAGTTGAGGTTCCTGCTTCCAGATCATGATTGAATACGCAAAGTATATTGGCATCTGGAGTAAGAGAACTATTAAATACCCCGCCTAAATTACTGCTTCCATTTGTGTAAAATAGATCGGGAATAGATGGGTCAGTATTTCCAAGCTTAATAAATCCATTGGTATTTAATACAAACTGAGTAAAAATACTTCCATTATAACTAAAATTAAAACCAATATTTTGAGGAGCAGAATTATCATCGTCAAAATTGGTTGTTGTGATAGCGGAACCATTAGTTCCCAAATCGGTATATATACCTGAATCGTTACTGGTGCCAGACACTAAATAATTCAATTGGGCATAAATGGGTTGGACCAGTAATGGAAATAAAAAAATAATTGATCGTAAAAATACTTTTTTCATTTCTGCCGGTTATTCTAAATCAATAAGGTTAAGGGTTTTGAGCAAATACCTAAATTTATGCAATTTATTGATTTTTGAATTAAAACCATACAAATTTATACGTTAAAATTAAGTTTCGGATTTACTGAAATTTTACTAATTTAACAGATAGCTAAAAAGGTTATATGCTATTCTTTAAACGATTTTTTATCTTTTTCATAGTTATGCTACCGGTGCTGGCATATTCACAAACACTATTACCGATCGGTTTTTCATTGGAAGAACTGGAGCAGATGCAGCGTTCGGGTCCTGAACCCTTTTATGAAGCACAAGGTATTACCACACCACCTTCCGGCCCGGTAAGGGCAATGGCACAATGGGAGGAAATACAAGCATTAACGATCACCTGGACCTCTTATCAATCTGTTTTAAGGGAAATTGTAAGAGCGGCACGTTTGCAAACCAAAGTGTATATTATTTGTGGCAATCAGTGTACAGGCAGTACCGATTCATCATCTGTAAAAACTTATTTAACAAGTGGTAACGTCCCTCTCAGCAATGTCTATTTTATTCATACCGGATGTAATAGTGTCTGGACCCGTGATTATTCGGCCAATCCCTGTTATATCAATGATGTTGATTCTTTGATCATGGTGGATTGGAAATACAATCGTCCCGCAAGAACAAAAGATGATACCGTTGCTCATTCACTGGCTAGAAAATTAAAAATCCCTTTATATGAAACCACACAAGGAGCTAATTCATTAATGCATACCGGAGGTAATTACATGTCGGATGGATTGGGAACAGCATTTTCATCCAAACTGATCTTAAATGAAAACACCTCAAAAACGGAAACGCAGATCAATAAGGTAATGAAGGATTTTATGGGGATCGATCGCTATATAAAAATGACGGTGTTGCCTTATGATGGGATCAATCACATTGATATGCACATGAAATTATTAAATGAAGAAACTTTACTGATTGGCGAGTACCCTTCAGGAACAGCTGATGGCCCGCAGATAGAAGCCAATTTGCAATATGTATTGTCCAATTTTAATTCAGTTTTTGGAACACCATACAAAATCATTCGCATTCCACAACCACCGGATCAGCTCAATGGTTTTAAATATCCGGATAATGGTGGTAATTATTTGACCTATACCAATTCATGTATCATTAATAAATCGGTGATCGTTCCTCAGTTTTATGCTCAATACGATACTACTGCGCTGCGTATATGGAAGGATGCAATGCCCGGCTATAACATAGTAGGTATTAATTCCAATCCTACAATTCCATCCGGCGGTTCCTTGCATTGTATTACGCATTCGGTTGGTACCACGGATCCATTATTGATCGTTCACCAAAATTTACCGAATACATCCAATACTGTTACACCTTACCAGGTGGATGCACGCATACAACACAGATCAGGAATACAAACCGCTACCTTGTATTATACAACAGATACTGCATTAGGCTTTTTAAATACAACAATGAATTTAACCAATGTCACCAATAATACCTGGACCGGTTACATAACGGCATATCCTGCAGGAACCCATGTATTTTATTATATCAAAGCTCATGCGGTTTCAGGTAAAGAGCAGGTAAGGCCCATGCCTGCCCCGACAGGTAATTTTGAATTTGATGTTCTTCTTTCAACGGACATTCATTCGCCAAATACTAACTTTTTTGCAAAATCTGCATACCCGAATCCATCACACGGAATTACTTGTATCCCCGCTTTATTTAGTAATGCCACAACAGGGGTTATCAGGCTGATTGATATACTGGGTAATGAAGTTGCTATTATTTACGAAGGGGAAATACAGTCTGGGGAAAAGAATTTTTTTATAAATACGATCAATATCACTCCGGGAGCTTATTTTATTTCTATTGAAACAAATGAAGGAAGAAGTACCCAGAAATTAATGATTAAGTAAAAATCTTCATTCAATAAAAAAAAACCTCGTGAAATAAATTCGCGAGGGATTTTTTTTGTAATAAGAAGCCGGTTATTTTGCTTTTTTAGCAGGAGCTTTCTTCGCAGCTATTTTTTTAGGAGCGGCAGCTTTTTTAGGAGTAGCGGCCTTTGGCGCAGTTTTGCTTTTTGCAGATGAAGCAGCACCTTTAGATTTTTTTCTTGGTCTTGTAACTCCGTAAGAACCCATTGCAATTTTACCTTTACGGCTTTTTTTATCTCCTTTTCCCATAACTGTTTTTTAGTTTTAGTTTGTTTGTAATACAAACGTACAGTATTTTTAGAATAAAACAAATTCCCAAATGAAGAGGCAGGTCAACTTCTTTTCAATAGAAAATCTTTTTCTATCAATTCCACTTTACGAATGGTATTTCGCAGCCAGGTTAAAAGCACTTCGTCTTTTTCAACATCACTTAAATGCCAGTTAATATTTGTCTGATGAAGTCGTGCAGTAAGTGTATGCAAACACAAAGCAGCCGAAACAGAAATATTAAAACTTTCTGTAAAACCATACATTGGAATTCTTACAAATTCATCTGCCTGCTGTTGTACTGTTTCCGAAATCCCTGTCAGCTCGGTGCCAAATATTAATGCTACCGGTTTATCGATCGGCAGGTCATTAATTGTATAGTTACTGTTATGCGGGCTGGTTGCTACAATACGATACCCTTTTTCTTTTAATTTGGTTATACAAGACAATGTATTGTTCTCTTCTTTTCGGTATTTGTATAAATTCAGCCATTTAGGAGAGCCCATTGCTATATCCCTGTTTACGGTATAAGCGTTTTTGTTTTCAATGATGTGAATATCCTGGATCCCGAAAATGTCACATGAGCGTAATACAGCACTGGCATTATGGGGCTGGTAAATATCTTCCAGTGCAATGGTAATATGGCGTGTACGATAATTCAATACTTCATCAAACTTTGCCCTGCGTGATTCAGAAATAAAAGTTGATAAGTAATTGACCAGTTCTTTATTAAGAGAATGAGAATCCAAATTATACATTTAATTGTTCAACAAATATCGAATATCCGAATTTGTTATTCGTTTTAATTCGGTATTCTCTGATTTGATTTCGCTGCCATATTCGCGATGCGATATAATAAACGGGCGCCCACATTTGCGTCCCATTCATCACCACCCGGAGCCACTTCATTAATGTCAAATGCAATGATGCGCCTTCCTGAGTCAACTATTTTTTCGATCAACAATAATACCTGTTCAAATTCAAAGCCTCCTGCAACGGGTGTTCCGGTATTCGGACAAAGTTTCGGGTCCAACCCGTCAATATCAAAGCTTAAATAAATATCGTTTGGCAACTGTGCAATAATATCATTGCAAATAGATGACCAGCTGCTGCCTTCATATTGTTTATGTTTTATATCACGGTCAAAGAAAGTTACGATACGCCCTTTTGAATTTTGAATAATTTCATATTCAGCCTGGCAATAATCACGAATGCCGACTTGTACAAGTTTTGATACCTGAGGAATTTTTAAGGCATTGAACATGATAGATGCATGAGAAAATTCAAAACCTTCATATGCATCACGAAGATCGGCATGCGCATCAATTTGTAAAATGGCAAATGAATCATGTCTTGCAGCTAATGCCTGCATTAAGCCAAGAGGTGTGCTATGGTCGCCACCAAGGAGCGCAACTATTTTGTTCTGGTCGAGATAACGGAGCGATTGTATTTTTACCCAGCTATTCATTTTGGCACATTCCGCATTTATCATTTTTCTGATCTCTTCCATTTTTTCATTGTTTTCCGGCGATTCACCTTCTTCCAATGAAGTAATATAAGATTCCGCCTTTCGTCTAAAGCTTTCACTTTTGCTGGCAATATCATCCGAAGGAGTTTCCATTGCTATCCCAATTTTCCATGCATCCTTTATAAGCGGGTCGAATAAATCAACCTGATAAGAAGCATTAAATATAGCTTGTGGCCCCAATGCTGTCCCTGCACTATAAGAAACAGTTACTTCCCAAGGTACAGGAATAACAACCACTTCCGCTTCATCGGTAGTAAAAGGTAAGCCATATATATTGTTATTGGCATCTCCCAATCCGTTCGGATCGAAGTTATTTATTTTATCCTCTTTACTCATTATACATAATTTTTGATTTGATCTGTGAAAATAGTAAAAAAAAAGTCCCGCATTACTGCGAGACTTTTTTGTTGATTCAGTTGACGACTATTTGTTAACTGTTTTTTTCAATTCAGCACCAGCTTTAAATTTAGCAACTTTTTTAGCTGCAATTTTAATAGCTTTACCAGTTTGAGGGTTACGGCCTGTTCTAGCTGCTCTTTTAGAGATAGAGAAAGATCCGAAACCTACTAACGCAACTCTGTCACCTTTTTTAAGTGCTTTTGTTGTAGCATTTACAAAAGCATCTAATGCTTTTTGAGAATCTGCTTTTGTTAATTTTGCTTCTGCTGCGATAGCGTCAACTAATTCTGCTTTGTTCATTTTTTTAGTTTTAGGGTTTAACATTAATTGATTTAACAGAACAAATATAGTGAAAATCAATATCCGTGCAACATTTAGGGCTAAAAATGTTGGAAATTGTTGATAAATGGCTTTTTTGTTAATAACTAGGCTCGAAATACCATCCAATAGGATGATTTATGAAATATCGGCTGGGAATACACCTTTATTGCTGATACACAACATTTTAGCAATCTGTTTGGCTTAGTACAATAGTGTTCTGAAGATCCTTGTTTGGAATAATTTTGGTCATTTTATTTTCCAATCGGAATTCATTGGAAAGCCGCGTAGAAACTCATTTATCGGCATTCTTTTTTTGCCGGCTAATTGGAGGTCAGTAATGGAAATGATGCCATCAGACAAAGTGATCTTAAGATATATTTTTGAATCAGTAATGATAGTATTTATGGGATAAGAATGAGTGATAAATTCTTTTTCCGATTTGAAAATTTTTATGGGAAAGATCTTTCCATCAGGGGCTAATAGTGTTGTAAATGCTGTAGGGTAGGGGCTAAGACCACGAATAAAATCATGTACATCAGCCGTGTGTTTATTCCAATCAATTTTACAATCCTCTTTAAAGATCTTGGGAGCATGCTTTTCTTTTTCGCCTTTCAATATGTATTCTGCCTGGCTGATTTCTGGATAATCGTTTTGTTCGATCGCCTTTACTGTTTTTAATACCAGCTCTGCTCCAATATGCATGAGCTTATCATGAATTTCTCCGGCCGTTTCATTTTCACCGATCGCTATCTTTTCCCGAAAAATAATTTTCCCGGTATCTATTTCATGCTGAAGAAAAAAAGTAGAAACCCCTGTTTCCTTTTCGCCATTTATAATTGCCCAGTTAATAGGAGCAGCGCCCCGATATTGTGGAAGTAATGAGCCATGTAAATTGAAAGTGCCTAAAGAAGGCATTCTCCATATAGTTTCAGGCAGCATTCTAAATGCCACCACAATTTGCAGATCGGCTTTTAAATCCTGTAGCTGATTTATAAAATCTTTATTTTTTAATTTTTCAGGTTGTAGAATGTTCAATCCTTTTTCGGCGGCATATTTTTTTACCGCTGATTGCTGTATCTGTTGTCCGCGGCCTGCAGGTTTATCGGGTACAGTAATAACAGCAATAATGTTATAATTGTTCCTAACTAATAGGTCCAATGATTCCACCGCAAACTCGGGTGTACCCATAAAGATGATTCTGAGTTTATTCGTTTTGTCCGCTGTCATTCGCTAACTCCTGTTTACTTTCTCAATTCAATAGCTATGATCTTCACCATTTCTCCTGCCATGCAAATGCTGGCGCCCTCTTTAAAAATCTCATATTGGACCCATACTTTTAAATTTTCTTTTTGAAATTCTTCTTTTAGGTTAATTGGTTCTAACCTGTTTTTGTCTTCCAGTTGTAACATCCAGGAGCAGCCATCCAGTTTATAGTTGATTACTGTTGCTTTAGTAAATCCGGCCTTATCCTGTTCTTTTACAGTTGATTGAGTAGTTCCTGTTTTTTGTGAGCAAGCAGTAGTTATAATTACAAGTGTAATCAAAACAATATTCTTAAGTTTGTTTTTCATATATAAGAATGTATTTGTCAAAACTAGAATAATTTCATGGATTACTCAAAAAAAATAAAACTAATACTGGGTCCATTATTAGCTGTGATCATTTTTTTATTTTGTGATCTAATGCCCGGCAATCCTATGGTTACCCGGATGGCTGCAGTAGCTGTGTGGATGGCAGTATGGTGGCTTACGGAAGTCGTGCACTTGGCCGTTACAGCCATGTTACCTATGATTCTATTACCATTATCAGGTATCGCGGATTCAAAAACAACTGCATTTCAATACATGGATCCGATTATCTTCTTATTTATAGGTGGCTTTATAATAGCATTTGCCATCGAACGTTGGAGCTTGCATCAGCGTATTGCTTTAAAAATATTAACGTGGGTAGGTACCAGTCCGGCACGTATTTTATTTGGAGTGATGCTCACTTCATATTTAATTTCCATGTGGATCTCTAATACGGCAACAGTAATGATGCTGATATCTGCAGTGTCGGCTGTTATTGTACAGATTGAACAGCATTTTGTACAGGAAAGACATTCACATAAAATGGCAGCTGCATTATTAATAGGGCTGGCTTATTCTGCAACTATCGGTGGAATGGCAACATTGGTAGGGACTCCCACCAACATGATATTTTTGCGTGAATATGCAGAGAATTTTCCCGACAATCACGATATGAACTTTTTGGCTTGGTTTAAAATTGGATTTCCTGTTTCGGTGATGCTTTTGTTTTCTGCATTTTTTATACTTAAAACAATGTTCATTAAAAGGGATGTGGAATTAAAAATTGAATCAACTTATTTTTCAGATGCATATAAGCGCCTGGGGAAAATGAGCTATGAAGAAAAAGTAGTTGCTATCATATTTTGTATTACTGCCTTACTGTGGTTTACACGTGAAAGTATTGATTTCGGGGCTTTTGAGATCAGGGGATGGAGCAGCCTGGAAATATTTCCCAACCCTAAATTTTTACAAGATAGTACCGTAGCAGTGTTTATGGCGCTGCTGTTATTTTTAATTCCATCAAAATCTGAAAAAGGACGTGCAATGATTACCTGGGAAGAAGTTTCAAGATTGCCATTTGATATAGTGCTTTTATTTGGTGGAGGATTTGCGCTTGCCAAGGGATTTGAATTATCCGGCTTAAGTTCCTGGATGGCAGGACAACTTCACTTTACTCCTGAAACTAATATTTATGTGCTTATTTTTGGCCTTTGTATTTTGATCACTGTTATCAGTGAATTTGCATCCAATGTAGCCTGTATTCAGCTGATGATACCTGTTCTGGTTGCAATACAACAAACAATGAATATACATCCGCTTTTATTGATGATCCCTGCTACACTTGCTGCATCATTAGGTTTTATGCTGCCCGTGGCTACAGCGCCCAATACCATCGTATTTGGAACCAAACGCTTACGCGTAAAGGATATGTTAAGAGCAGGATTTTTATTGGATATAATCGGCATTATTATCATGACCTTATCCATTTTGCTGATACAAAATTTATTCTGATGTAAAGAGTGTTAAAAAATAGTTTAATTTTATTCCAATATTATAAAATAAAAAACATGAAAAAAATTACATTACTAATAGCCGGTATAATTTTTCTGGCAAATACTGTGAAAGCTCAGAAAGCTTTTGAAAAAGGAACTATTGCTGTTGACCTTGGAATAGGCATTGCTGTTTATGGTACTAAACTTCATTCACAAACTACCAGTGGAAATAAAACATACGAAAGTGATACTACTGATGGGGCAGTGTCTGTAATTTATCCATTAGCTATTGAATATGGTGTGAGTAATTGGTTGGGAATAGGCGCTCGTTTTGCTTATTCAAGTTATTTTGAAGAAAGAGATTCTATTACAGGAGAGAAAGCGAGCGTTAGAGGAATTGATGCAGATATTGTTCTTAATTTCCATCTTATAAAAACAAAACGTTTTGATCTTCCAATTGGGTTGATCGTTGGATATTCCAATTTCAATTTCAAGTTTAATGACCCCTCAAATACTGTTGGAAAAGATGATGGAATGAACTATGGTATTATGCTGACACCTCGTATTTATTTCGGTGATCATATAGGAATATTTTTTAATCTGGGATACCTGGGTTACACTTATCCAAATATTCAATTTTCAAGCAATACCGATCCTAATATAAATGACAATAATAATTGGGTATTTAAATTAAAAGGCAATGGTGGAAATGTTGGTCTTGGTCTGGTTGCCAAATTCTAAATAATAACCAACAGGTTTTAATTGATAAAACGTTCCGCCTTGACTAATCAACGCGGGACTTTTTATTATAGCTCCTTCATTAACACCTTATATAAACTCAACATCGAATCAATATCACTTTTAAATACTTTTTCATCAGGTGAATGTACATGATCTTCAGGCGCTCCTACAAAACACCAGTCCCAGGGATATTCAGCCATTTGTAATTCTTTTGCATCGCTGCCGCCGGTTCCTTCTACCTCCAGTTGATAAGGTATTTTAGATTTTTTAGTGATCGAAATTATTTTATCTACATAACTTTTTCTCGGGATCAAACTATCACGTAAAGAAATAACAACGCCCTTTCCATGTGACACCCCTTCAGTTATCCAGGTGATGTCAGAGATAATGGCTTGTTTTACTTTGTATTTTTCATAGATGAATTTTTGCAAATAAGAAACGCTTCCTCCATTATGTTCTTCCCAGCAGGAAAAAACAATGATGCCATCTTTTAATGTTTCTGCCACTTTCAGTGCATTCCAAACACCCAAACGATTATCCATATAACAGCATTGGACATATTCTTTTGTTTCGCGCCAATTGGGTTTAAACGTAAGCTCCGTACCGCGTTCTAATTCACGGTTGGCTTTATAACTGATTGTGTTCGCTTTATCAACCTGTAAACTACAATCAATTTTCCCTTTGCGGTCTTTACCTACCAATTTACAACCATCTACTGTTTTTGGGCCTCCAATTTTCACTAATTGTTTTCCATAGCGAACAGTAAATCCAATACTGTCAATATGGGCAAAAATGGCAGTGCGTGGTTTTCCGAACACCAGTACTATACAATCTTGAAATTCCTCACCTGAATATATTTTCGGTTTTGCCTTCCACTCTTTTTTATTTTGATCAATATAGTTCAATAGGAATTTTGTCATAGCCGATTCATTACCGGATGGTGCATGAATACTGCACATTTCTTTTAATAACTTCATATCTACTAATTACGAATTTAAACGAATTACGAATCTGTGTGTAATTTTCATACAAATAACCAATATCTGATAACTACTATTTACCATTTCTGAATAATTGTTCCAGCATAGCTGTGGTGCCTTGCCAATTAAAATTTCTGATCACAAAATGATAACCGTTCATTGCAATTTGTTTGGCTTTTGTTTCATTTTGAAGCAGTTCAAAAATATATTGGGCATATGCTGCAGGAGTATCAGCAACCATGATCTCCTGGTTATGTTTCGCGACCAAAGCATTATTGGCAAGTGTGGATGTAATGCAGGGTATTTGCATGGCCATTGCTTCCAGTAATTTATTTTGTAAGCCAATACTTATTTGCATAGGAGCCACCAGTATTTTTGATTTCGCATAATTTTCACGAATATCTTTTACCCAACCACTTACAATTACCCTGTCGGATTTTAATGCAAGCACCCTGTTGTTAGGTGACGCACCTGATATGAGTAAGCGGACAGATGGTTGTTTTAACCAGATCAGCGGCATTATTTTATTAACTAAATATTCTACACTTTCTACATTTGGAGGATAACTCATATTTCCGCTGAAAAGCAGTTCAAATTTTTTTTCCTGGGGAATATTTTTAAAATAATTCGCATCAATTCCATTAGGAATAACTTTTATTTCCTTCTTATTTTGATGCTGGATCAGATTTTTATCCTGTTCTGATATAATCGTTTTATTATTGAAATATTGAAACACATCGCGTTCATAACGTACCAATCGTCTGTATTCCATTGCTAAAACAGGTTTCATAAAAATGGAACCGGTCAGCTTTCTTCGCTCCATACCTTTTGAGAAAACATCCATGTAATCCAGCGTTTTTGGAATATTGGTGTATTTTTTTACATACTCTGCTGTACGGATGAGCTGACAATAAATATGATCAGGTTTGTGTTTTTGAATAAGCTCATCTATTTTATTTTGTGCCTTTGAAAAATAAAAATATCCTACTTGTAAAGGTTTTCGGCTAAACAATGCACGCAGAAGATTCAAGAAGATGGTATATTTCGAAAATTTGATAATGGAAATGGCAACACAATATTTTTTTAATTCTTCCACTGCGTTTTCATCCAGCGCTCTGTCGTTTAAAGCAAATAGAACAATTTGATTTTTTTTTGAAAGTTCCTTGATCTGGTTATATGCACGCAACTTATCGCCTTTGTCGAGCGGATAGGGGACACGTGATAATACAACTAAAATTTTCAAGCCTTAATTATTTTATTAATTGATGATAAAAATTTGATAAGCGGTTACAAATATCGATATTGTTATATTTCTGAACCGCTAAATTTTTAGCATTATTTCCAATAGTTTCAAAAAAAGTTTTATCTAAGATACAATTACTGATCGCTTCAGCAAAATTTATCGGATCATCAGCAATGACAATATTTGTATTGTTAGTGCAATCAATTCCTTCCGCACCAATAGAAGTAGAAACAATGGTCTTGCCCAATGCCATCCCTTCAATAATTTTCACCCGCATACCGCCGCCGGATAATAGAGGAACTATCATTATACCTTTTGAATTCATAAAAGTATGGGAATCGGCTACTTCACCTTCTACAATTACATTTTTTATGGCTATTGTATTAAGCTCTGCCGGCATATTTCTTCCTGCAAGGTAAAGCTTCAGATCAGGGTGTTTGATTTGCAGTTTGGGCCAGCTGTATTTGAGAAACCATTTTATCCCTTCTACATTTGGAGCCCAATCCATTGCCCCGATATGAAAAACAGAAATACATTCTTCGGGCTTGGATTTAGAAGTGATGTGTTGAAGATCAATTCCAAAAGGAAATGTATCAATGGGATAGATGACACCTTGCTTTTTTAAATAGGCGCTATCCCCTTCAGTAATACTTGCGATGGCATCGAATGCAGTTAAACTATTCAATTCATATTTCTTTAAACGCCCGGTGAGTAAATTCAAATACCATTTCTTTAAAAAATTAGCGGTTGAATTGGTTGTGCGTTCCCAAATTTGGTGTTCAATATTGTGTGAACGCAAAACGATTTTGGCTTTTGAATGTTTGCGTATAGTTTGCACATACATACTCGTATATAAGCTTTCCAGTTGAACGATATCGAAACGTTCCTTACTTAAAACATCTATTAATTTTTGTTCAAAAAGCCTGGAATAAAATCGTTCAATATTGTAAGATCTATCTGTAAATAAATTCAGAAATGCAGGCAGTATTTTTACATCCGTATCAATAAAAACAGCTTCAATATTGGTTTTGTTCCGGTAATCAGCAGGTAATGCCTGGATATCAGTAAAATGTTTAGGCGTATTTATTGCAAGCACTTTTACTTGGTGGCCTTCGTTAATTAATCCTGTTGTTAAATTATTTATTGCAATGCAGCCACCGTCTTTGGGTGGAAATGGAACTTTATGGCAGAGTTGTAAAATTTTCATTGTTTCCTATTCCTGCACTTTTTTTCGTTTAAAAATTTTCTTGATTGTTTCTGCATATGCATTCGCGTCCAGCAAGCTGCTGTCAGAAGTAGCTTTATAGGTAAGGAAAATACCAACAGGCAATAAAACCAAGGTGGCTATCCACATACCTTGGTAAGGAGGGATTGTTTGTTCCTTCGCTAATTTTTCCCCGGTAATGGAAAGAATATGAAATATGATAAAGAATACCACAGACACAACCACAGGCATTCCCAATCCGCCTTTCCGGATAATAGCTCCCAATGGAGCTCCAATAAAGAATAATACGATGCAAGCAATGGAGAGTGTAAATTTCCTGTGCCACTCCACATTGTACCTGATAATTGAAAACGTTTCATTTTCATAATCGATGGCTACCGATTCTGCATACGCTTTAGCGCTGCGTACCATATTTATTGCCGTTTCAATTATGGTTAATTGCTGTGTTTTAGGGAGTTTTGAAAAATAATCCGGAGTTAGAGGCTGTACTTTATTTGAATCCAGATTCACAAAAAAGTTAGTTGATTTAGAATAATAAGTTTGTTTTAATTGTTCCCCGAAATCAATTTTACGTTTTTCATTTTTTATTTTAATGGTATCAATGGTCGTATTTAATTCAGACATGGTAAGCATTTGCGCATTGTTTTTGAATAATTCTTCTTTTGTGCGCGACATTTTAAACTCAGACAAGTCAAAGCGAATAGTACGTTCCTCGAACTTATCTCTTACCAGCGGACGTGTTTCTTTATCTTTTTCATTATCGGTTATTTCTTTGTAACTCACACCATCTTTCAAAGTAAGCACTAAAAACATTTTATCAGGAGTTTGTTCCATTTTACCGCTTTTAGCAAATAATACAAGGTTGTTTCCCTGCATTGCTCTGTGATCGTATATCAATATATCCTGGAGTGTTTGGGTGCTTTTATCATTTTTGGCCACCCGAATACTGAATCCCTGTATACTGTTATTGAATACTCCATCTTTAAATAATAAAGCAGGCTTTGATTCACGAACATCATACAAGAGAGAAAGCGCTTTTAGATTTGTTATAGGTAAAATATTATTTGAAAAGTAAAATGCGCCAAGTGCCAAACAAATAGTAGATAATATAAGCGGCCGCATTATTTTTTGCAAAGAAAGACCCGAACTCTTCATTGCAGTCAGCTCAAAATGTTCCCCCAAATTACCAAAGGTCATTAATGATGAAAGCAGTATGGCCAAAGGTAAAGCCATTGGAATAGTGGTCAGCGAAAAGTAAAAAAATAATTCTGCTAATACACCAGGGTCTAAACCTTTACCCACAAAATCATCAATGTATTTAAAGATGAACATCATAAAAAAAACAAACATTGCAATGAAAAAAGTCATTACAAAGGGTCCTATATATGATTTTAAAATAAATTTATATAATGTTTTCATAGGTCGGTAAATACTCGATACCCGCTTTTGAGTGTGTATAAAATTAATGATTTCATTGGTATATTAACGTATTAACACGTTAATAATATCTGTAATTTTGGCTTCAGTTGTCCAGAAATCATTAAATTTGTGAAACGAATAATGTAACCACGTGAAAATATCAAAAGAAGTTAAAATAGGATTAATTACTACCATCGCCATCGGCTGTTTTATTTATGGTTTTAATTATCTGAAAGGTCATAAGTTCTTTTCTACCCAACGTAAATTTTATGCTGTTTATTATGATATTGATGGCTTAGTGGAAGCAAATCCATTGATGGTAAATGGTTTTAAAGTTGGTATGGTGGGCGATATAAAGTTGGCTCATGACACTGCCAGCCGTGTGATTGTTACTATGATTTTAGATGACGATAATTTAAAGGTTCCAATCACATCAGTAGCAAAAGTTGTCAGCTCCGATCTTTTAGGCGCTAAAGCCATACGTTTAATTTTAGGTCCGGGAACCAGGTATGCTGAGGATGGTGATACACTGGAATCTGCGCATGAGGACAATTTAACAGAAGCAGTCAGCAAAACAATTGCTCCATTGCAGCAAAAAGCAGTTAGTTTGATCGCATCTATCGATTCTGTGATGGTTGTAGTTCAACAAGTGTTCAATGAAGATACACGAAAAAATCTGGCAAAAAGTTTTGAAAGTATCAAGCTCGCTATTTCTTCCCTTGAAACAACATCGTATCGCTTGGATACAATGGTCATGGATGAAAAAGTAAAAATTTCAAGTATACTCACCAAGATCAATGCACTTGCTACTACGCTGGCAAACAATAGCGATAAGCTGGGGAATGTGATCAATAATTTTTCAAACATCAGTGATTCAATAGCCAAATCAAATCTTACTTCTGCCATCAATAACGCGAATGTTGCTTTGTCGCAAGCTTCAGGAATCCTGACCAAGATTAATAGCGGACAAGGCACTATGGGAATGTTGGTGAATAATGACAGCCTGTATCGTAAGCTGGATAAATCCGCGGAAGATTTGGATAAGCTTTTAATTGATTTGCGCCTTAATCCGAATCGTTATATCAATATTAGAAATAAACGGAAAAAGTACACTGCACCTTAAAGTGTAAGGAGTATCAGTTTTACTACTTTTTTTAAAGTTTTAATCAAATGATTTCTATTGTAATTTTTATTTTATTATTGATCGGAGGCATAGCCTGGTTTACTTTTAACGCAAGTAAAGTAAGGCGTAACATTCTTTTAGGAAAGCCGGTTGATCGAACTGATCATGTTGGAGAACGATTAAAAATAATGACATTGGTGGCTTTAGGGCAGAAAAAAATGTTTGCCAGACCAATACCGGCCATACTGCATTTTTTTCTTTACGCAGCTTTTGTAATTACCCAAATTGAATTGATCGAGATTATTATGGATGGCGCTACGGGCCATCATCGTATGTTCCGTCCGGCACTAGGTTCTTTTTATACATTCATGGTGAGCTTTATTGAGATATTGTCTATTCTCGCATTTATAGGTACAGTGATATTTCTTGCAAGAAGAAATCTATTGAAAGTTCCCCGCCTGGTAAAAAGTGAATTGAATGGCTGGCCAAAATTGGATGCGAACTTTATTTTGATCGCAGAAATTACGTTGATCTGTTTTATTTTTATGATGAATGGTGCAGATGAAGTTCTTTATTCAAAGGGTGCATCTCATGCTGAGGATTTAGGTGATGGTTCTTTGGGTTTAACGATCAGCAGTTGGTTAGGCCCTCTTCTTTTTGGCGGATTGTCTGTTGAAGTGTTACACATTGTTGAACGTGTAGGCTGGTGGGGACATATTATGATGGTGCTTGGTTTCTTAAACTATTTACCTTATTCAAAACATTTTCATATTCTTTTGGCTTTCCCGAATGTGTTTTATTCTAACTTATTTCCCAAAGGGAAATTCACCAATCTTGAATCGGTTACAAATGAAGTAAAAGCAGTGTTTGATCCATCGTTTACCCCGCCTCCTGTAAATCCCGATCAACCAGTGGGTTTTGGAGTAAAAGATGTAACTGATCTTACCTGGAAACAATTATTGGACGCTTATACCTGTACTGAGTGTGGGCGCTGTACTGCAGCCTGTCCGGCAAATATTACCGGTAAATTATTATCTCCTCGTAAGATCATGATGGATACCCGTGATCGTTTAGAGGAAGTTGGAAAAAATATTGATAAGAACGGAACATTTAAAGATGATGAAAAAACATTATTAGGCAATTATATAACTCCTGAAGAATTATGGGCATGCACTACTTGCAATGCCTGTGTGCAGGAGTGTCCGGTAAATATTGATCCTTTGGGAATTATAATTGATATGAGAAGATTTATTGTGATGGAACAAAGCGCTGCACCGGCAGAGCTGAACGGAATGTTTACGAATATTGAAAACAATGGCGCTCCATGGCAATTTCCGCAGGCGGATAGATTGAATTGGAAAAACGAATAACAACGAAAAACGAATTTATACGAATTACGAAATGAGTGAAGCGTTAAAAGTACCTACAATGGCCGATTTTATGGCAAACGGAGAAGCTCCTGAAATTTTATTTTGGGTTGGCTGTGCCGGTAGTTTTGATGATCGTGCTAAAAAGATCACCAAAGCCATTGTGAAAATTTTAAATCATGCTAACGTGAAATTTGCAGTATTGGGTACGGAAGAAAGCTGTAGCGGTGAGCCTGCAAAACGTGCAGGAAATGAATTTTTATTCCAGATGCAGGCAATGAATAATATTACAGTGTTGAATGGGTACTCTGTAAAAAAAATAGTAACCGGTTGTCCGCACTGTTTTAATACAATAAAAAATGAATACCCTTCTTTAGGAGGAAGTTATGAAGTGGTACATCATACACAATTACTGCAGGATCTTTTGAACACGGGAAGAATTAAAATAGAAGGCGGAAGTTTTAAAGGAAAAAAAATTACATTTCATGATCCTTGTTATTTAGGAAGAGGAAATGATATTTATGAAGCTCCCCGTGAGGTGATCGTTAATTTGGATATTGAGCTGGCAGAAATGAAACGCAGCCGTACAAATGGCTTGTGTTGCGGTGCAGGGGGTGCGCAAATGTTTAAAGAAGCAGAGAAAGGAAATAAAGAAATAAATGTTGAGCGTACAGAAGAAGCATTGGCTTTGAATCCGGATGTGATCGCTGTTGGTTGTCCGTTTTGCAATACCATGATGACCGATGGTGTTAAGCACTTCAATAAAGAACAATCGGTTAAAGTGTTGGATGTTGCGGAGTTGATCGCACAAGCGAAAGATCTATAATAGAATTCTCCCATGCGCGTTATTGCTACTATTCCACATCCTAAGATCAACATCACTATTTTTTCAATGAATGATAAATATCAAATTAAATTTGAAGCCGGTGCAATGGAACAAATTTTTAAGATACCACATAACGAAGTGAATGGAGTAGAGGGTATTCAAAAATTGGTGGATGAAGAATTTTTACAAAAAGTAATGGATCGTTTTAATGAAATGTTTCTTTCTTTTAAATCTGCGAAAGAACGAAAAGTTAATTAGAACAGCTCCCCTCCTTTTAGGAGGGGATAAAGGGGTGGTATTAACGTATTTTGAAAATGCTAAAAAATATATTCACATCAATTGTAATCATTACAGGGCTGGCTTCCTTCAGTCCCGCACCTACTTATCAAATTGCGTTACTGAAATACAGTGGGGGCGGCGACTGGTATTCCAATTTAGAAACTTCTTTGCCAAACTTAATTGAATTCTGTAACACCAATTTAAAAACGAATATCAATCCTGAACAGGCTATTGTTGAAGTAGGGAGCCCTGATCTGTTTAATTATCCTTTTGTACATATTACGGGGCATGGCAATATTGTACTGAATGCACAGGAAACAGAGAACCTCCGTAATTATATGATAGCCGGTGGCTTTCTTCATATTTCTGATAACTATGGAATGGATAAATTCATTCGTATTCAAATGAAAAGAGTTTTCCCTGAACTGGATTTTGTAGAGTTGCCTTTTTCACATCCTGTTTATCATCAGAAATATGATTTCCCAAATGGCCTCCCAAAAATACACGAACATGAGGGCGGTGTACCAAAAGGTTTCGGATTGATATATGAAGGACGTTTAATATGTTTTTATGATTATGAATGTGACTTAGGCGACGGCTGGGAAAGTTTTGAAGTGCATAAAGATTCTCCTGAAGCACGACAAAAAGCGTTGAAAATAGGCGCCAACCTGATACAGTTTGCTTTGATGGGTGAGAACCGTCTTAAGAAATAATCTACGGGGTTTATTAATTGCTTATTCCTTTTTCTTTCTCGTCACATAATATACAATCCCCATTGCCAGTACAGATGCTAATAATAAAAGTAGCTTGTGAATTCCACTAGGTTGTTTATTTTGGTGAGCCAGGTCATTTTGCTGTTCGTTCAGTTCATTCTTCTTAATGAATGATTGAATTCCTAATATCTTAGTTAAATATTGTTTTTCCTGTTCAAAGCTACGATCAGATGCTATTTGATAAACATCCTGAGCGGCACCCGGAAAAAATTTTCGGCTATGTCCGCAAATGTTTACAGTAAGCAGATCAAATCGCTGAAAAATAGAATAAATGATCCATTCATCGCCCTTTGAAAAGCTCATCATGCATGATGATGAACAATCAAAATCAATTTGCACATGCTGTTCAACAATCCCCTTGTACAATTCCTTGATCGTAAAGTGTGCTGTACTGATACCGTTTGTTCCGCATGGACTTACTGAATCAACTTTCCCGTAAAATATTACTTCATATTTTTCACAAAGATCTTTTGAAATAAGAAACAGGGTTGGGCATTGACAAGCTAAAGAATATTTAAAAGAAAAGAAGAATGCGCTGAATATGATGGTAACGCTGATTTTTATGATCTTCATGATAAAAAATGATTTTTAATTGAGATACATAATTTTTATGATACTAAAAATAAATCATTCTGTATCCTAAAAATCTTAACAGATCTGTGTACCCTAACATACGGTTCGTCAATTTATATAATGAATTTCGTCTGCTTCAAATATTGAACACTCTTCTGAATCTCAGTGAACATGACCGTATCAGCATCTATAAAAGCAACAGACTTACGATAATCTTCAAGTACTTTTTCAACATTCGGAGATGATCTCAGAGCCTGGCCCGATGCATTCGGGAATCGCCTGAATGCCATTGCTTGTGAAGCATTTAATAATTCTATCGCTAATAATCGTTGCAGATTTTCTACCACTTTATAACATTTTGTTGCTGCATTGGCTCCCATGGAAACGTGATCTTCTTGTCCGTTTGAACTTACAATTGAATCAACAGAAGCGGGAGAACACAATTGTTTATTCTGGCTCACAATACTTGCTGCTGTGTACTGCGTGATCATTAATCCGGAATTCAATCCCGGTTTGGCAACTAAAAATGCAGGTAGTCCGCGTGTACCGGAAATAAGCTGATACGTACGTCTTTCAGAAATACTTCCTAACTCCGCTAAAGCAATTGCTAAAAAATCCAATGCCAATGCCAGTGGCTGTCCATGAAAATTACCTCCTGAAATTATCTCATTTTCATCAGGGAAAATGGTAGGGTTATCACTAACGGAATTTATTTCTGTTAAAAATACATTCTCAGCATACGCGATCGCATCTTTGGAAGCTCCATGCACTTGAGGAATACATCGGAAAGAGTAGGGGTCCTGTACATGCTCTTTTTTCCGGTTTATTAATTCACTGCCTTCCAAAAGTTTGTAAATATTTTTTGCAGTTTGTATTTGTCCGGCATGCGGACGAATACTATGCAAATGCGGTTTAAAAGGGTCAATGCGGCAATCAAAAGCGTCCAATGAAATAGCACTAATGACATCGGCAGCAATACTTAATTTTTTTGCCCGGATCAAACACCAGACCCCATAGGCGCTCATAAATTGTGTTCCGTTCAATAATGCAAGGCCTTCTTTCGATCTTAGTTTTATGGGCCTTAAGTTTAGTTCATTTAAAACATCAGCAGCATTTTGTCTTTTACCTTTGTAATTTACTTCACCCAATCGGAGCAATGGTAAGGTCATGTGTGCAAGAGGTGCTAGATCGCCGGAAGCGCCTAAAGATCCTTGTTGGTAAACAACCGGTAAAATATCATGATTATAAAAATCGATCAATCGTTCAACAGTTTCCAGCTGTACACCTGATCTTCCATAAGCTAATCCCTGTATTTTTAATAATAACATTAACTTCACTACATCCGATGGTACTTCATCACCTGTTCCACAGGCATGCGACATCACTAAATTCTGTTGTAATTTTTCAAGATCATTGTCAGGAATAATAACATCGCATAACGCCCCAAATCCTGTGTTGATACCATAAACAGGAGTTTTCTGAGAAGCCATTCGGTTGTCGAGGTATTCACGGCAACGGATGATATTATTTTTTGCTTCTTCGGATAGAGAAAGTTTTTTGCTTGCAGAGATGATCTCCGAAATGGTATCTAAGGTTAATTGGGAGGTTGTTATTTGATGCATGGAGCCCCTCTCTAATCTCCCCAAAGGGGAGAGGTTTTAATTCGTTAATATAATATTTCTCTTTTTAAAGTCCTCTCCTTTGGAGAGGATTTAGGAGAGGCTTTTTATTATTTCATCTATTGATTTCTTCTCCTGCTCCCCTGTGCTCATATTCTTTAAACTCAACATTCCGCTTAGCATTTCATCACTACCAACAATTACAACAAAAGGAATTTTTTTATCATCCGCATAGCTCATTTGTTTTTTCATTTTTGCATTTGCATCCGGGTATATTTCAGAATTGATACCTGCTTTACGAATTTTTGCCAATAAAGGAAGACAATACTCCAGTTCTTTTTCTCCGAATGTTACAAATAATAATTTCGTAGATGCTGCAACAGAGGGAGGGTATAAATTCAATTCATTTAGTACATCATAAATCCTGTCGGCACCAAAAGAAATTCCAACTCCGCTCATGTTTGGTAGTCCGAAAATACCTGTAAGATCATCATAACGACCGCCACCACAGATGCTGCTGGTTAATGTTCCATCGTTTGCCTTTACTTCAAAAATTGCGCCTGTATAATAATTTAGGCCGCGGGCAAGGGTGATGTCTAATTCGATTTGAGATTTGAGATTTGAGATTTGAGAAGCCGTGTTGAATATATACTCTACTTCTTGTATTCCTTTTAATCCAATTTCAGATGTTGTTAAAAGTTTTTTCAGGAAATTTAATTTTTCAAGTGTATTTCCTTTGAATTCAATCAATGGTTGTAATTTTTTGATCGCATCAGCGCTTACTCCATTTTCCTGTAATTCTTTATTTACTCCATCCGCACCGATCTTATCCAGCTTATCAATAGCAACAGTGATATTTACAATTTTATCTTTTTCGCCGATCACTTCTGCAATACCGCTCAATATTTTACGATTATTGATCTTAATAAGCACAGGCACTTTTAATGAGGTAAACACATCATCAATCATCTGCACCAATTCCACTTCATTGATCAGTGAATTACTTCCAATTACATCTGCATCACATTGGTAAAATTCGCGGTAACGTCCTTTTTGCGGCCGGTCGGCACGCCAAACGGGTTGTATTTGATAACGCTTGAACGGAAAAGTAATTTCATTCTGGTGCTGAACAACGTAGCGTGCAAAGGGAACGGTAAGGTCGTATTTGAGAGCTTTTTCGGAAATTTTATTAGTTAAGAGTTTGTAGTTTGTAGTTTGTAGTTCTTGGGTTTTAGTTTCTGAAAGAAAATCTCCTGAATTCAAAATCTTAAATATTAATTTATCCCCCTCTTCACCATATTTACCCATAAGAGTTGAAAGGTTTTCCATTGCAGGTGTTTCAATAGGCAAATAGCCATAACGCAGAAATACTTCTTTGATCGTGTCAAAAATATAATTCCTCCTCACCATTTCCTGTGGTGAAAAATCACGTGTGCCTTTGGGGGTACTTGGTTTCACTTTTTAAAATTATTGATTTGTTGATTTAGAGAGCTGAAGATTGAAGAATTAACTCTCTAATTCTCCATTTCACCAATTCTCTGATTTATGTTACGAATATCGTGATTTTTTGCAATGAAAAGCCATGTCTACCGTAGCTCTTTGAATTTAAAAAATTCAAAGGCGGCATAACTGGATCTAAGCGAATAATTCGCAAGATTCAGTATAGTTTATCAGCAATTATTTACCGTTCATCAGCTGATTAGGGCTATTCTTATAATATTGTGTTAAAATGTTGTTGGGATTACTATTTTTACGCTTTCTAAACTAAAATACCATGAAAAAACTATTTACTATTCTTTTTTCGATAATGCTTGTAGGGCCAACAGTAGCCGATGAAGGTATGTGGCTGCCCATGTTGTTAAAGAACAACTATGCTGAAATGCAACGCTTGGGCTTAAAATTGACTCCCGAGCAATTGTATGATATCAACCATTCCAGTTTAAAGGATGCTATTTGCTGGTTTGATGGTGGTTGTACTTCTGAGATCATTTCCAGCCAGGGCTTATTATTAACAAACCATCATTGCGGGTATGATGCCATTGCAAATCACAGCACCACTGCGGATAATATTCTTGACAACGGCTTTTGGGCGAAATCGTTTGCTGAAGAAAAACTAAATGAGGGCATGTGGGTATCAATTCTTGTACGTATGGAAGATGTATCTGATAAAGTGAATAAAGCCTTGGCAGCTTTGGATCCAAAAGAAAAGGATGCGAAAACAGGGGAAGTGTTAAGAGCGATAGCAAAAGAAGCAACAAAAGGTACTGATTATGATGGTATTGTTAGATCATTCTTTAAAAACAATGCATATTACTTATTTATATCTGAAAAATTTACCGATATCCGTTTGGTTGCGGCTCCGCCTCAATCCATTGGTAAATTTGGAGGTGAAACCGACAACTGGATGTGGCCTCGTCACACTGCCGATTTTTCCATGTTCCGTATTTATGCGAATAAAGAGAATAAGCCGGCAGCATATTCAAAAGACAATGTGCCTTATAAACCGAAACAGTTTTTAAATGTATCTATAAAAGGTGTGAATGAAGGTGATTATACAATGATCTATGGTTATCCGGGACGCACCAACCGTTACGAAACATCGTATGGTGTTAAATTGGCCACGGAGCATGTAAATCCTGCAATTGTTTCCTTGCGTGATATTCGTTTGAACTTATGGGAAGAAGAAATGGATAAAAGTGACAGTGTACGTTTATTGCTTTCAGCAGAATATGCAAGTATTTCCAACTACTGGAAATATTTTATCGGGCAAACAGAGCAATTAAAACATTTGAAAGTATATGAAGAGAAAAAAGCGCTGGAACAAAATTTTGCTGAATGGGCAAAAAACAAACCGGAATACGCTTCTATTTTGCCTAACCTGGAAAAAGCGTATGCGGATTACAGCCCGTATGCTTTGCATGCTACCTATATGAATGAAGGAATATGGGGATCAGCGATCATCGCGAATGCTTCCAATTATTTTACACTCGAAAAATTATTAGCTGCTGAAAAGAAAGATCCCGAAGCAATTAAGAAAGCTGTTGAGCAGGTTAAAGCTTCAGATGATGAATTTTATAAATCATTTAATGTTGTTTCAGAAGAGAAAATTTTAGCCGCGCTTATGGAAATGTTTTATAAAAACGTTCCGGCTAATCAGCACTCTGCATATATGGCTGTAATAATTAAAAAGTATAAAGGCAAAACTGATAAAGAAACATTTGAGAAATTCGCGAAAGCGGTATTTAAAAAAAGTTTTGCAGGCTCAAAAGAATTATCAGCTAAATTTCTTGAAAAACCCGATCTGAAAAAATTACAGGCTGATCCTGCATTTGCTGTAGCCAAAGCATTTTATACAAATTATGCAGAAAAAATAAAACCACGCAGTGACGCATTCAATGCTGCTAACACTGCTGAAGGAACCAAATATGTAAAAGCCTTAATGGAAATGTCACCGGATAAAACTTTTTACCCTGATGCTAACAGGACATTACGTCTGACATACGGAACGGTAAAAGATTATGTACCCAAGGATGGGGTTAAATTTACTTATTATACTACACTTTCGGGCGTAATGGAAAAAGAAGATCCTGATAATGATGAATTTAATGTACCGGCAAAATTAAAGGAACTATATAAAAACAAGGATTATGGAATGTACGCGGATAAAAGCGGTGAAATGCGTACCGATTTTATTAGCAACAATGATATCACAGGAGGTAATTCCGGAAGCCCGGTAATTAATGCAAATGGAGAACTGGTAGGCCTTGCATTTGACGGTAACTGGGAAGCGATGAGTGGCGATATTTATTTCGACAGCAAATACAAGCGTACTATAAGTGTAGATATCCGTTATATCTTATTCCTGATCGATAAATTCGGTGGAGCAAGTAATTTGATCAATGAAATGAATATTGTGAAGAATTAAGTTGTAAGTAATAAGTTTAAGTTATAAGTGGTGGTAGCAAATGCCCTGTTCATTCAATTGAGCAGGGCATTTTTGTTGATGAGGCTATCGCACGTTCTCTACTCCGCTCGAACTGACACTGCGCGCATGTCAGTTCGAGCGGAGTAGAGATAGTGTGGAAGGTTTTATATTTACTGTTTTATCAATTTTCCTGAAGAAAAATTATCTCCAATTACTTTATAAAAATAAATGACATTCTCTTTATTGCTAAAATCAATAGTACAATTGCTATTTTCAGAAACAGTTTGTAAAATAATTCGTCCTGTTAAATTATATACTTCAATTTGATTTCCTTTTTCTAAACCACTAAAATAAAAATGACTGTTACTTGGGTTGGGAAAAATGGTGATTGGATTTTTAGTTGAGTTTTCTTCTATTCCAACAGTTGGATTTAATTTTACAATCCAAAAATCTCCCGCGATATGGCTGCCTGATAGATCACCGTCGCTCGACCCTGAACCTCCAGCAACAATGTATCCACCATCAGCGGTTTGCTGAATAAACCACCCATAATCATTTTGAGTTCCTCCTAAAGTTTTTTGCCATTGAATATTTCCTGAATTATCAAGTTTTACAATCCAATAGTCTGCAAGACCACGATTGTCTGTTACGTCAACATCATTTGAATTTGCATTCCCAGCAATAATGTATCCACCATCAATAGTTTGTTGAATACAGCGACCATAATCATTTTGAGTTCCTCCTAAAGTTTTTTGCCATTGAATATTTCCTGAATTATCAAGTTTTACAATCCAATAATCGGCACCCCCATGATTACCTATAACATTTCCATTGTTTGACTCAGTATATCCCGCAACTATATATCCTTCATCTGCTGTTTGTTGAATTGAGTATGCAAAATCATTTTCAGATCCTCCATAAGATTTTTGCCATTGAATGGCTCCAAAATTATCAAGCTTTACTACCCAATAATCGCCATAACCGTGATTTCCAGATACATCTCCGTCATTAGAAACAGATCCTGCAATAACAATGTATCCACCATCAGCAGTTTGATTAACATCCCATCCGTGATCATAATCTGATCCTCCTAAAGACTTTTTCCATTGTATTGTTCCTAAATTATCAAGTTTTACAACCCAACAATCTGTTAGGCCATAATTTGTGGTAAAATCCCCGTCATTAGAATATGACCAACCAGAAACAATGTAACCTCCATCTGTTGTTAATTTTATGCTTTTGGCTCCGTCCGCGACTGTACCACCCAAACTTTTTTGCCATTGAATAGCAGGATTTTGAGAGGATGCAATATTGGAACCAATTAGAAGTACAGAAATAAGTACGATTTTTTTCATGACATGTAGATTTGATTATGTGTGAAAATTATATATTTAATCACTACAGTCAATGAGATAATTATTCAGTGGTAGGTTATATTTATTTAACGGTAGGTTTTATGATTTAAAGGTAAATGGGAGATTCTTCTCTGCTTCAGGCGGATCAGAATGACAAAAAATGCTTACGATAAGGAGAGATTGCTTCGTCACTGTGTTCCTCGCAATGACGTTCTAAGAAACAAGGGTCATTACATGATTCCATTCTTCCACCATTCCATCATTTTACACCGTCAACTTCTTATACCTCACACGTTTCGGTTCTACATTTCATAAACGTTTCTTTTTATTATCTTCGTATTCGGTATAACCGCCTTCAAAAAAATATACTTGCGACTCGCCTTCAAACGCTAAGATGTGAGTACATACACGATCCAGGAACCAGCGGTCGTGGGAAATGATTACCGCACAGCCTGCATAATTTTCCAGACCTTCTTCCAATGCACGCAATGTATTTACATCTAAATCATTGGTTGGCTCATCCAGTAATAATACGTTGGCTTCTTTTTTTAAGGTCATTGCCAGATGCAAACGATTGCGTTCACCACCGGAAAGAATCCCGCATTTTTTTCCCTGGTCGGGCCCGTTGAAATTAAATTTGGAAACATACGCACGGGAGTTCATGGTTTGTCCCCCGATCACAATATTTTCATGTCCTCCTGTTAGTACATCATAAATGGTTTTATTCGGATCGATCTCCGCATGGGATTGGTCAACGTATGCAATCTTCACTGTTGATCCTACTTTAAATTCACCATGATCGGGTTTTTCCTGCCCCATGATCATTCGGAATAAAGTGGTTTTACCCGCACCATTTGGTCCAATAATGCCAACGATCCCTGCAGGTGGCAATTTAAAATTCAAATGTTCATATAATAATTTATCTCCAAATGCTTTTGAAACATCAATGGCTTCAATAACTTCATTACCTAAGCGTGGACCATTAGGAATAAATAATTCCAGTTTATCTTCTTTCGCTTTTGCATCTTCACCCAACATCTTTTCATAATTCTGCAAACGGGCCTTTGACTTTGATTGTCTTCCTTTTGCTCCCTGGCGCACCCATTCCAACTCGCGTTGTAATGTTTTCTGGCGCTTGCTTTCTGTTTTTTCTTCCTGTGCCAGGCGTTTGCGTTTCTGATCCAGCCATTCCGAATAATTTCCTTTCCATGGAATACCTTCGCCACGGTCCAATTCAAGGATCCAGCCTGCAACATTGTCTAAGAAATAACGATCGTGGGTAACAGCAATTACAGTTCCTTTATAATTTTGCAAATGTTGCTCCAGCCAGTCAACAGATTCTGCATCCAAATGGTTGGTAGGCTCATCCAATAATAAAATTTCGGGTTCCTGGATCAATAAGCGGCACAATGCAACGCGCCTGCGTTCACCACCCGATAAATTTTTAACCGGTGTATTGCTTTCAGGGCAACGCAATGCTTCCATGGCTTGCTCCAGGCGATTGTCTAAATTCCAAAGATCCAATTGATCGATCTGGTCTTGTAATTTTGCCTGGCGGTTGATGAGTTTATCCATGTCTTCCGCAGACATTTCTTCAGCAAATTTATTGTTTACCTCTTCGTATTCCTTTAAAATATTTACATGCTCAGCAGCGCCTTCACGGACAATCTCAAGCACTGTTTTTTTATCATCCAGTTGTGGTTCCTGTTCCAACATCCCAATTCTATATCCCGGGGAGAAATGAATTTCGCCCTGATAGTTCTTTTCAACCCCAGCTATGATCTTTAATAGCGTAGATTTACCGGAACCGTTCAATCCGAGGATACCAATTTTTGCTCCATAATAAAACGATAAATAAATATCCTTTAAAATGGTCTTGCCTGCGGGTAACGTGCGACTCACGTTCACCATCGAAAAAATTATTTGTCTGCCTTCTGACATGATCTGAAATTATAAATTATGAATTATAAATTAGAAGTGTAAATATCGTAAATTCTAAGGAAAAATGAAGGGTTATTTTATTCTTCGTAAGGCTTTAATTTTTGAAGGAGATTGAGAAGTATGAATGATACCTAAAATAATAATTTCAAATGACTTTATCTTATAGATTATCCAATATGGAGAACAGAGCGCTTTTCGATAAATTTTACCTTTAGTTTCAATTTCATCACATTCACGAAATGCAAGAGGGTTGGAATGAATGTTCTTTTTTTATAGTATTTATAATTTTCACTTTGATGCGCTTTGCACCTGAGGGAGAGTAATCAATAAATTCGATGTAAAATAAAATTTCTTCAAGATTATCTAAGGCATTGTTGGTAATCTTTAATTTCATACATCCAATGCTACTTTTTGATTTTGCGATATCCTTCTAAACGGTCTTCTATTATTTTGATTCCTTCGTTGAAATCCAGTTCCCCACTTTCTTCAGAATCTTTTATAAATTGAGTAAATTCACTTTTGCTCATAGGTTTTCCCTGAACAGTGTGGTTCTTTTTTTCTTTATTTTTTTTAGCTATTCCCATTGTATTATTATAATACAAAGATAATTAATTTATTTTACCGGTAAATAAAGAGGGTGTGCTTCATTGTATTTTTGAAGATAAATAAAGATTGATCTTTTTTTCTTTTGATACCCAAGGTTGGTAAATTCTTTATATAATTTAGCATCATTTTTCAAAATACTTTCCAGATTGGTTGTATTAAAATCCTTCGTTTTATTTGTTTGAGTATCAAATATATATTGTAGTGCTCTTTCCTGTCTACTGCTCCAGCCCAATCCGGGATTAATTAAAATAATAACATTAAAATGACATACAGTACCAATAACACCCACACGGTTAAAGCGTTTTGATGCTCCAATAATTGAATGACCATAATTGTAATTAATAAATACAGTCTGGCTCATACAGTAACCCCAAACATCTTTTGTTTCCATTTTTTGTTCTGCACCGGCAGAATCTTTATATATAAATTGTTTTTGATCTAATACCTGCGTTAAGAAGTCAAAGCTTTTGGGAATACCTGAAATAATTGCGGATGTAGGGATTGGTTTATTTCCTTTGAACTGATCTATTGTCAAAAAGACCCCTTCATTAAATATATAATCGCGTGAGTAAGGAATCGAATCAGTTTTTGAAGTAGAACGACCTCTAAAATAGTCATCCGTTTGAGCAGATAAACTAAGACAAAGAAATATGGAACAAAAAACTATAAGAAATTTTTTATTGTTTTGAAGGAAGATACAAAGGATGTTTCTCATTGTATTTACGAAGATAAATAAAAATAGAATCAGACTTTTCACGTCTTTTTAAAGCCATGAATTGTTTGTAAAGCTCATTGTCCCTGGCCAACAAAATTTCCATATTTTTTACATCGAAGCTAAGGATCTTGTTGGTTTGAATATCCAATATAAATTGTCGTAATTCATCAAAAGTAGTATTCATTCCATAAGTGGAATTTATTGGATCATCAAAAGTGGTCACACGTGTAATAATTGCTGTAAGATGGCATAATGTACCAATTACATTTACCCGGTTGAACTCATTATTGAAATTGATATAGATCGTTCGATTCTGACAATATCCCCAAACACTTGCTGTTTCTATTTTCTGATCATTGCCTGCAGAATCCTTAAGGATGATTTTTTTATGATCCATTACCTGTGTGAGGAAATCAAGCTGGCTTTTTGGAATATCTGATACAACCGCTGATTTGGCGATAGGGGTGTTTTTTTTAAATTGTTCTATGGTCAGATATATTCCTTCCTTAAATTCATATTCACGGGAATAAGGAACTGAATCAATTTGAGAGAAAAGGGTGAAAGAAATAAGTAAAAATATGGCTGCAAATAATGACTTCATTTTAATCCCCCTGACCACCTTTAGAAGGTGGAAATAGTATTTTGTTTTTAATGTATCGTCCTAATGAATCCGTAAAAATCTCTGAACCTTTTAGATTGGTATTTAATGTGGACATAAAATACGCTCGTGATTCAGCAATTTTCATATCATTAAACTGTACATATACTATACCATAATTGTCTGCTATTTGTTTTATTCTGTTAATTATATCTAACCTGTTTGGCTGATACGATAAAGATTCTTTTAAAACCGGCGATTCATATAAAAACACTAGTATGTTATGTTGTTGTGCCAGCGCAATGGTTTTTCTTAAACACTTTTCACGCAAAGTGTCCCATTTGAAATTATAACCTTTGGGATATAATTGAATAAATTCTTCCAAATGATTATCCCATTTTACCTGGAATGGAGGTTCATAACCATCCGCAAAATGAGGTAAGGCGGTATTATTGAAATAATGTTTTAATCCCTGTAAAGCATCAAAATTTATTTTATTGCTGTAATAGGCGTATTTCATAAATGGGATTTTCGTCCATTTGTAATAGGCCGGGTCATTTTCCATTAAAACAGAATCTACAACGGGATCGCCAACAAAGGCTGCAAAGCGATAGGTGTTGAAGGTATTGTATTTCAGATCCATTGATTCGGGAGTTACATACAAGAACAAATATTTTGGAGCTTTGTTATTTTTTAAATAGAAATACAAATGCAGGTAATTATCAGCGAAATCAGAATGGCTTGAAGAAAGATTATAAGAAGATAAACCTGTATGTTTATCCAATTTTTTTGGTGAGATCATCCATAATGGCTCACATGGGCCATGAATAAGAATATCAGCATTGATCTTTGTTTTTTGAACGTAGGCAGTTTTTATATTGGTGTTGTGTAGCAATGCAAAGTCGTATAATCTGCTTAATCCGATCAAGATAAACCAAATGATGACGAGAGAAAGTAATATTTTAAATATATTTTTCATTTACAAACTACGAATTACGAATATTGACGAATTACTAATCTGTGTAATGCTACAATACCCTACTTTACTAATGAACCACTGAACCAATCAACTAAACTAAAATTGCATGTATATAAATCTAGTACCGTTATTGAAAATACCGAGCATCATTATGAATAATGCTAACAAAATAATGAATCCGATATTGTATTGCTCACTTGTACCCGCTTTATTTATTTTCCGCTCAAATATTAAAACCAGAATGGTAATTAAAATGCTGATATAAAAATTAAATTCATCCATCTGGTGCCCGCCAACAGCAAGTGGCGAAATAAAACCAAGCCAGTTTCCGGGAATAAAATTAGAACAAGAGAAAATATTTTGAATCAGTTGCAATGCTTTACCCATTGATTCGGCCCTGAAAAAAATATTGCTGAAACACACGGCATTAAAAACAATGAATATACTACTTGCTTTATATAAAGATGAGGGCAGCTTCTCTGATAAACTTAATCTGTAGCGTTTGGTCAATAATTCAAAGCTTAAATAAATTGCATGACAAGCTGCCCAGGCTAAGAACGTGAAACCAATGCCATGCCAAATACCTGAAATTAAAAAGGTGAGTAGAATGCCAATAAATACGGCTGCTTTTTTATAATTGCGAAGCCGGTAAACAATAGGATAGTAAATATAATTGCTGAACCAGGAGATCAATGAGATATGCCAGCGCCTCCAGAATTCAGAAATAGAGGTGGAACGTAAAGGAGTATTAAAATTTTCTTTCAAATCATAACCTAACATTTTTCCTGTCCCTAAAGCCATATCGGTATAACCTGAAAAATCAAAATACAATTGGATGGTAAATAAATAAGCAGCAATTAATGTAGTAAGCCCGCTATAATCGTTGTGATAATCAAACACAGAACTAACGGCAGGAGCAAGGCGGTCGGCAATCACCATTTTTTTGAATAATCCCAATAGAATACGCTGGAATCCACTGATAAGTTGTGAGGAGAAAATAGTGGCTTTATCAATTTGCGGAAGAAATTCATTCGGCAGCATAACCGGACCGCTTATGATCTTTGGGAAAAAGCTGCAATACAAAATATATTTTGAAATATTTTTTTCAGGTTGTAATCGTTGAAAATAGACTTCAGTTAAATATGCAATATTTTGTAAGGTGTAAAAAGATAAGCCTAAAGCTATGATAAAACTATCGATGCTAAAATGAATGGTGGATATAAAGAAAAGTAAACCTTTTGGGCTAAGATTGAAATAATTAAAAAGAACTATAGCAACAACATTAAAAGAAATACCTGTTAGATATAATAACCGGTTGCCGCTTATTTTTTTCGCAATATAAAAATTGAAGAGTGAAAAAATCACAAGAGTTGTAAGCGATTCAAGATTGAAAAAGCCAATAAATACCAAACTGGTTAATACAAGAAATTTATAACGAAAGCGTTGTGGTAACAAATAGTTGATACTTATTGTAAAAGCAAGGAAAATAAGAAATAAAGGAGAATTGAACGTCATTCGTTATTGGTTATCGGTTATTGGTTATCTGTTAATGATCATTGGTTATCAGTACTTGTACCATTAACTGATAACCATTAACCATTAACTTTTTGTTTAAGAACAGTGATCATATCACCAACTGTATTGAACTGC
>JBQTHQ010000105.1:0-17020 GCA_052389695.1 Bacteroidota bacterium
GTTTTTTTATTCCGGAATCAGGCATTTGGATGAATTCACTTACCGTAGGTATAGAAGAAAATGAATTCATAAGTGATATCCGATACAATAACCCTGTAGAAAATAATTTTACGATAAATTTTCAATCCCAAAATAACGCAGGTTATTCATACATGGTTATGAATTCTCTTGGACAAAAAATGATTGATGGAAATTCCGAGATCATTGCCGGAAATACGGAAACATTAACTATTGATTTTAGCAGCTTCCCTGCAGGGATCTATTTCTTTTCTGTAAGGTCGGACGAATCTGAACGGGCAGTGAAAACAATAAAAATTATAAAAAATTAAAATTTGTTTGTGTGATTTTAAAATGGCTCCTGTTAAGGGGCCATTTTTTTACTAATATTTTAAACTTCCCTTACACACCATATATTTTTTTCCTGCAATATCATATAACATGGTTTTTTGGATATTGGTTTTAAAATTTAAACAAACCTCTTTGCACTTCAGCCCTGTTTCATGATAACAGGTGATATGCGTTTTCCAATGTCTTTTTACTTCTTTGTATTTTAACTGACCGTTAGCATACAACGCTGTCTTTTCCCCGTCATTAGCGCTTTTGATACTATCCAGTTTTGCCTTGGTCAGTTTATTGCAGATGCAGCCATCCGGTTTAAAAATGGCATCATCAATAGTGTTTTGGGAAAAACAAACCGAAGAAAATACCATAAATAAAAATAAGGTTATGGACTTTTTCATTATAGATGTAATTGATAAGTGTATTTCTACAAACCTATTTACGTCTATATTCCCGCCTTGGATTTAAAAGAATCGGGTTATCTTCTAAGAACTATTTTCTGGTATGAAATAATTCGTTTTTCGGAAGTTACCCTGATAAAATAAACTCCCTTCGTAAGTTGTGAAATATTAAGAACGGATCTTTCTATACCGTTGCCAAGTGATTTATTCATTACTTCTTGTCCCAGCTGATTAAAAACCTGCACTTCCAGTTGCTTCAATTCTTTATTCTTAACTGTGATATAAAGTTCATTGTTTGCAGGGTTTGGAAAAATAACAAGCGGTTCTTCATTCTCTGAATTGATGATTTTTATATCCGTAAACACACCGGCTGATATTCTTGCAAAAAAGATATTTAAATTATTGGTCCGTACATCGCCCCAGGTAGCATAAATGGTGTCATTCACAAATTTGCTGCACATAAAATCATTGCCATCCGATGTTAATATGGAGTGGTAAGGAGCAGTCATGCTGCTCAACCGAATATTGGATTGAAAGCTTAGGCCATTATTGATAGATACAGCACAATAAATATCCGAAGCCTGGTAAAAACTACTTCCTGCTCCGTTTCTTCTGTCGCGCCAGGAAACTAACAGATTACCGGTATTGCTATAACTGGCCCAAACCATATCCTGGGCTTTTCCATTTCCCGGAGGGTCATCGTTTACACGTGTAGGATTGTTCCAGCTGATCCCACCATTATTCGTTGTTGTTATGTATGTATCAGGATCACCATTGATGCTATCGACATAAGCAAAAGCAAGTTGATTGGCATTTGCAGGATTAGCAGCAAGGCAATATCCTTTTTCATAATTAGGATCAGACGGGCCATTGGGATTAATCAAGAGATCATAATATTGAAAACTTGTTCCATTATTATATGATTTTGCAAAGAATATTTTAGGAAAAACAGATTGGGAAGGTAAATAACTGGGATAAGCAACGCACAAAGCACCATCCGCACTTACAGTGGGAGCTGCCATAGGAGCAGCGATTACATTTCCCACGAGATAATTGGTAGTGTCAATGTATCTATAAGCGCTCCATGTTTGTCCGCTATCCGCGGATGTTTTAAGATAAGGACGGTTAGGCGGACTTATCCATGGCGCAGGTTTGGTGGTGATGTAAAAATTCCCATCATTTGCTGTTCCTGAATTATCAACTGCCAGCCATGGACGGTCAAGCGGTTTTTTTGAAGGGTCATCTGTAAAAATATTATAAATACGTGTAGGAGCTGACCAACTAATTCCATTGTCGGTAGAGTGGGTGATATACACTCCGCCTGAGTCAGGCGTTTCATGATAATCAATATAACTTAAATAGAGTGTACCATTGGTCCGGTATTGCATGGAAGGATCAGCCGAATGCCATGTTGTGCTAAAATGAGGATGAATGTATTGGTTCCCCCATGTTGCCCCGCCATTGATACTTGTTTTTGTTTTAATAGCGCTTTTAAAACCTGTTGAAAGATCAGAAGCGATCCATGCGATCACCATTTTTCGCGGATCATTTGGATTTACAGAGATGTAAGGCTCCCCTTCAAAAGCGTTAGTATTAGAGATGTTGATATTAGCCGGTTGTGTGAAAGCTGCAAACGGACATACTAATAAAATCAGAAGCAGGATTTTTTTCATGAATAATTTTTATACTAAGGCGATTTATCTGTCAAAGTTAAATCATTTAATGCAAATAAAAATCTTCTGAAATAGAAGGCTTTTTATTCGTAAACCGCATTTTTTTCAAATCATTCAGTTACTATTAATTTACTTGACCCCACTATTTGTCCATCACGTTGTAGTTGCACGAAATACAATCCACCCGGCAAATTTTGTATTTCTATTTTTTGTTCGTTGATAATGTTTGTTTTTTGTAATAGTGCTCCAAGAGAGTTGTAAATACATATTGTAGCAGGAATGTGGCCCATTAATTCAATAACGGCATTGCTGTTTGTTGGGTTTGGGTATATTACAATTGGATTTTTATGATCAGGATAATTAGTTATTGATGTTGATACATTACAATAGTAGTCATAATAGAATTCAAAAACTTTATTCAGCACCGAGGAAAATGTTGGAGTATCAGCAGGCATGATATTTTCAGGAGCTACATAATAAGGGTAAGCATCCCCATTACCTGCAGCTGCATCAGTATGGATCACTGAAAAATCACATTGAAGATTTAATTCAAGTAATTTTTCGGCTGTTCTAAGAACAACCTTTTCATAATGCCATTCATCCAATGCATAAGGATTATTATGTTCAATTCCCACTTTCAGCCATATGCATGTACCGTATCAACTGCTCCGGAATCTGACAGCTCTTTCCATCCCTGGGCATTTTCATATAGGGTTGAATCATACCATGCTTTATCAAATTCAATGCGTATACCTTCAAAGTTAAGATGGCTGTATCCTTTTGGATCGGACACTATTGTGTTATGCAATGTTTGATAAGCATTTCGCCAGTTCAGGTTATTGTTACAATCGCGTCTTTGTAAAAGAGCGTCCCCTAAATAAAATTTCATCTGAGAGTATACATCCTGAATTTCTTTCATGTATTCCAGTGCACAATACACATTGTTTTGTAATCCCCTTTTCCAATGGCCTGAAAGCACACTTTGAAGTTTTACCTGCCCTACACCATAGCCATCATTGAATAAGCTGTCACATACTCCATTAACTAAGTTCAGGGTATTTAAAACCAGTTTTAATCCGCTGCTATCCTGTGGCCAGAGTATGTTATCACATCCATTCATATTCCATGGTACAAAATCCCCTTTGGAACCAACCGTATGTATCTGTAGTTCTACATTATGTGCATGCAGAACAGGCAATATTAAGTGGAAGTATTTAGCATAAAGTTCGGCAGTATCCAATGTATTTAATGGATCAAAATAATTCTTTAATACAGTATACAATTTCGCACCCATACCTTGATGAGCTCCGATCTTAAATAAATTTTCATGGATGGAATAAACATCCATATTGTCAAGGCAGGTATCCCAGTCGGCATGATTGATCCATCTGCTTATCATATCTGGGGCTATTTGATTTACATTGTCACCATCTATATCAAAATAGTCATCATGCTGGAACCATAGTTTTGGCATGTTGCAAGTGTTATTCAATGCCTGGCTAAAAATGGATTGACCGGTGAATACAAAAATTATTAGTAAAAGATATGTTCTCATATTTTATGTATTTTTTTTGTAATTGTTTTCTGTTGCTAAATAAATACAAAAAAATTTTTAAAGCAGTCCAATCTTTCATAATATCATAGTATCCAAATTAATAAAATCGTTGTTTGCTTTACATTTATTAGGAATAAGAATAGTTGTCAGCATAGTATCCAAATCGTAAAATTTATCAATTTATTTAAACAAAAAAAGCCCTTCCATTTCTGGAAAGGCTTCAAAGCCCCTCTCCTTCAGGAGAGAGATTTAGGGTGAGGTTAGAATCGCTCCAGTTTCGAAAAATAAAAATCACCTTCGATCTGTGCATTTTCATCACTGTCGGAGCCGTGCACTGCATTGGCCGCAATTGATTTTGCATACAGTTTTCGGATAGTGCCATCAGCGGCTTTAGTAGGGTCAGTAGCACCGATCAGGGTCCTGAAATCAGCTACGGCATTATTTTTTTCTAAAATAGCTGCTACAATTGGTCCGCTCGACATGTATTCAACAAGTTCGCCATAAAAAGGGCGCTCTTTATGTATCTCATAAAATTTACCGGCCGCTTCAGCCGATAGTTTAGTGTATTTCATTGCTACAATGCGAAATCCCGCATCATTGATCATCTTTAAAATTCCTCCAATGTATCCATTCGCTACTGCATCAGGTTTGATCATTGTAAATGTTCTGTTTGTTGCCATTTTGTAAATAAAAAATTAAGAATTAGAATAAAAAATAATGTTTTTTGTAAATAGAAACCTTGAAAACGGTTGCGAAATTAGGAAAAAATCTCAAACTCTGCGCTCTTTGCGTATTTTTCTCTGCGTTCTTTGCGGTAAAAGACGTTATAGTTTCCTTCCTAAACAGGATATAACATAATTTAACATCCCACAAAGGGTATAAAAACGGCTTATTTATTGTAAATTCGCATCTCAGTAATCTATCAAATTTTGAATTCAACTCAAATAAAAGAAGTAAAAGCGCTGTTAGGTGATCCTAAAAGGGTAGTGATCATTACACATTGGTCACCTGATGGCGATGCTATGGGCTCATCACTTGGGTTGTACAATTACCTGATCCAGAAAAAACATAAAGTAACAGTGATCACCCCCAATGATTATCCTTATTTTTTAGCCTGGATGCCCGGTAATAAACAGGTGATTGATTATTCTTTAAAGCCTTCACCTGCAAAGAAAGCAGTTGCCAAAGCGGATATTATTTTTTGCCTTGATTTTAACTCCCTCAGACGTATTGATACGTTGGGGGAAGAAGTGGCAAAAGCAAAAAAAGCGATTAAGTTCATTATCGACCATCATTTGCAACCCGATGACTTTGCCGACTACATGTTACATGCTATTGAAGCCTCTTCAACCTGTGAGCTGGTATACGATTTCATTGAGCTAATGGGGGATAAAAAATTATTGAATAAAGCAATTGCTAATTGTTTATATACAGGTATAATGACGGATACAGGCTCTTTTCGTTTTCCGTCAACCAATTCAAAAACACATCGCATCATTGCTGAATTAATTGAAGCAGGTGCTGAAAATTCACAGATACACGATCGTGTTTACGATGAAAATACAGAAGATAAAATAAAGCTGCTGGGTTATTGTTTGGTGGAGAAATTAACGGTTATACAGGAATACAATGCTGCGTTTTTCAGCTTGCGCGAAGATGAGCTGAAACGTTTTAACTACAAGAAGGGGGATACGGAGGGGGTCGTGAATTATGCATTGGCTATTGAAGGGATCCGTTTTGCCGCATTTTTTGTGGAGCGTGACGGGGAAATAAAAACATCCTTCCGTTCAAAAGGCAGTTTTAATGTAAATCTTTTTGCCCGTAAACATTTCAATGGTGGCGGACATGCCAATGCAGCCGGGGGGAGTAGCGATCTTACATTGGATGAAACAGTGATCAAGTTTATATCCTTGTTGCCCGATTATAAAACAAAATTGAATTCTAAGAAATAGTTATTGGTTATTGGGAGATTGGTTATTAGGAATTGGTTAATTAGTAATTAGTAGATGAAAACAATATATTTTTTCTTCCTTTTTTCGGTTTTTCTCTTTTCCTGCGGCGACAATCATAAAAAAACAACCAAGAACACCAATATTCAAGGCAAAGAATTTCAGGATAAGTTGATTGAGGCGAATAAGATGTATGTGAAGAAAGAGAGTGATGAAATAGATCAATATGTAAAAAATCGCGGCTTAGATATGATCACTACTGGCACTGGTTTGCGATATCTGATCACTCAAAAAGGGAATGGTGCTGCTGCAAAGCCTGAACAACGTGCTAAAGTGAATTATAAGATCAGTTTACTGGATGGGAAAGAGTGTTATTCATCGGATTCAGCGGGGCCAAAAGAATTTCTTATTGGACATGATAATGTGGAAAGTGGTTTGCATGAAGGGATTCAATATATGCATGTTGGTGACAAAGCGATCTTTATTCTTCCTTCCCATTTAGCTCATGGCTTAATAGGAGATGAAAGTAAAATCCCTCCACATGCTTCTGTAAGGTACGATATAGAATTAATTTCGTTAAATTAAATAATTGAATATCAAATATTTATATATATCATCTATAGTATTAGTTTTATCATCCTGTTGGAATAACTCTCCCTATAAAGGCTATACCGAAACGGATTCGGGATTGCATTATAAACTCCAGATGATCGGCGATGGTAAATCCAAGCCTGCCCCCGGTGATTTTTTACAATTGATCATTTCATATAAAACCGAAAAAGATTCTATTTTCTTTGATACTTATTCCTGCAATGAAACAGGTAAAGTAATTCTCCCCTTCGGACATTCATCATTTAAAGGCAGTTTTGAAGAAGGATTAACAACCATGAATGCCGGCGATAGTATTTCATATATTGTAAGTGCAGATTCACTATTTAAAAAGTTCTTTAAAATGGAACTGCCCATGTTTTTGAAACCCGGAAGCATTGTAAAAATGGATGTAAAATTGCATCGTATTCTCAATAAGGACGAATATGAAAAAGAGCTGGAATGTTATCAACAATTGGTCGAAGATCTTGATATAGAAGAACAACGTAAACTTCAATTATTCCTGGATACCAATCAGGTTCAATTTTCCGCGCTTAAAAACGGAATACTTTATCTTCCTATTAAACAAGGTGCCGGTGATGTTGCTGAACGCGGAAACCTTGTTAAAATAAATTATAAAGGCTATTTTTTAAATGGCAAAAAGTTTGAATCCACTTACGAACGCGGCCAAGCCCTGGAATTTACATATGGTGAACAGGGTCAGGTGATAGAAGGGTTTGAAACAGCAATAAGTTTATTGAACGAAGGCGCAAAAGCAAAATTTATTATACCTTCGCAACTTGCTTATGGAAAAACAGGCTCATCAACAGGTATTGTTCCGCCATACAGCACACTTATATATGAAATAGAATTGGTAAGCCTGATCAAAAAATAACATAATAATTATTATAAAATGAAAAACATCTCAAAAATTACATTAACAGGAATAGTTGCTATATTGGCAATAACCGCATGTAAAAACTCACCTTATCCCGGTTATGAACAATCAGAAAGCGGTTTATATTCCAAATTTTATAAACAGGACGAAAAAGGAGTTAAGCCCGTAGAAGGTGATGTGGTTCGCATCTCCCTGATGGTAAAAAATAGTACGGACTCCGTTTTGACAGATTCAAAAGATCCTAAATTCAATCAGCCGGGGAAAACATATTATGAGTTCCCTTTGATGAAATCTGAATTTAACGGAAGTTTGGAAGAAGCCCTATTAACTATGTCTGTAGGCGATAGCGCCAGCTTCTTGATCAGTATTGATTCTATGTATAAATCCAAAGAAGCTCCTGCATTTTTGAAAAAAGGAACCATGCTGACCTATGAAGTAGCATTGCAAAAAATCACTGCTAAAGCAGAGGTGGAAAAAGAACAACAGAAAAAAATGGAAGAACAAAAGGTAATGATGGAACTTCGTAAAAATGAAGAGCCAAAGTTACTTGCCAAATATCTGGAAGATAATAAGATCACAACAAAACCTAATGAAAGCGGCTTATATTATATTGAGAAAGTTAAAGGAAAAGGACCGAAGCCAACAGCAGGAAGCCTTGTGAAAGTAAATTATACAGGCCGTTTATTGGATGGAACTGTTTTTGATACCAGTGATGAAGCAACTGCAAAAGCAGCAGGTGTATTTGATGAAAGAAGGCCGTATGAACCAATTGATTTTGCAGTAGGACAGGGACAAGTAATCCCGGGATGGGATGAAGGGCTTATGTTAATGAGCGCAGGTACAAAAGCACAATTTATTCTTCCATCTGCAATTGCTTATGGTGAAAGAGGCCAAGGGCCGATCGCACCCTTTTCGCCTTTAGTGTTTGATGTTGAATTAATAAGCTTCGGACCAGGTGAAGCGGCTCCGGAAATGAAATATCAAGAAAAAGATTATAAATAAAATATGAAAAGAACTCTGATAATAATCCTGTCAATCCTTACATTGAATGTAAGCGCCCAGGAAAAAGCTAAAAGTGAAAAAGTTAAAAAACCAAAGACTATGAAAACCGCATCCGGCTTAGAATATACAATTACAGAAAAAGGAAACGGAAAAAAACCTCAAACAGGCGATAAGGTAAAAGTACATTATACGGGTAAACTAACCAATGACACCGTATTTGATAGTTCCGTAAAACGCGGACAACCATTTGAATTCAAGCTAGGGGCCGGACAAGTAATAAAAGGTTGGGATGAAGCATTTTTGCTGTTGCAGGTAGGTGATAAAGCAACCATTAAGTTGCCTCCTGATATTGCTTATGGTGCAAATGCTCAAGGATCTATTCCGGCTAATTCCACACTTATTTTTGATATTGAATTACTGGATGTCATTGAGGGAATTAAGCCTTGGGATGTAAAAGGAAAAGATACCGTTACCACTCCAAGCGGATTAAAATACATAATGATAGAACGTAGAGATGGTGAAAAAACTGTAGGTGCGGCTGTTGAGGTGCATTATACAGGTTATTTTAAAGATGGAAGAATCTTTGATTCATCCGTTGAGCGCGGACAACCGTTAAAAGGATTAAAAGTAGGAGCAGGACAGGTAATCAAGGGTTGGGATGAAGGTTTGGCATTATTACACAAAGGTGAAAAGGCAAAATTCATCGTGCCTTATCATTTAGCTTATGGTGAACAAGGATATGGCCCTATCCCCGCAAAAACCGATCTTATATTTGATGTGGAGATCATAGATGTAAAACCAATAGTAGCGCCCCCTTTATTTGATATAAAAGGATTAGAAGCAAAAACAACCGCTTCGGGTTTAAAATATTATGAAGTAAAACGCAGTGGAAATACTGTAAAAGCAGAAGCCGGAAAAACCGTAAAAGTGAATTATTCCGGTTACCTGGCTGATGGTAAAATGTTTGATTCTTCTGTAGAACGTGGTGAACCGATTGAATTCCCTCTTGGAAAAGGAATGGTGATCCCGGGTTGGGAAGAAGGCATTGCATTAATGAACATAGGTGATAAATTACGCTTGGTCATTCCTTACAATTTGGCTTATGGTGAACAAGGCCGTGAACCCGTTATTCCGGCTAAGGCCGATCTTACATTTGATGTAGAATTGATCGATGTAAAGTAGTTTATAATTTTCAAGAAAGCACACTGTTAAATGTCACAAGCCTTCAAGGTTTTAAACCTTGAAGGTTTCTTTTTTTATGAAACAACTCAATAGCAATCAAAATATTATCTTTATTCCTAATTTCTTATTTTTCAATGAACGACAAAAACCGGCCTTCACAACCTTTTATAATGGTGTTAGTTGTAACCATTGTATTGCTTGTTGCATCCCAATTTAATTCTGAGATAAAATTACCGGGTTATAAAACAAAAAAAATAGACCCTCTATCTGATCTTGTTTTAAAAGGGAAAACAAAGGTTGTTCCATTACCTGATCATATTCTTACCGATTCTATCATAATAGCAAAAGATAGTTCGGAGCTTGCTATCCAACTGGTCGACTCATCAAACATTTATGATTTTATACAAGATAGCACTTCTGCCTTAGCACACTTTTTTGAATCTTTAAATAAAGTAAGGAAACAAAAACACAAGGCACGCATCGCCTATTTTGGCGATTCAATGATTGAAGGTGATCTGATCACACAGGATCTGCGCACTCACATGCAGGATGCTTTTGGTGGAAGTGGTGTAGGTTTTGTTCCCATTACATCTATTGTTGCAGGTTTCAGAACAAGCATCATTCACTCCTTTAATGGTTGGACAACCTATAATTTATTGGATAAACTGCCTTCAGGTCATCTCTTAGGCATTTCAGGATATGGCTTTGTACCTGATCTGATAGATTCTTTTGATAGTGCAACAAACAGTTCCAACTGCTGGGTGAAATATGTTGCCGTGAAAAAAAGACATTTGGATAAATTTCCACAGGCAAAATTATTATATGGAAAAAGCAGAGGTGAAAATTATGCGGTGATCAATGGTAAAAGGTATAAGTTAGACGGAACCAAAACTGTAAATGAACTGCTCATTGATAATGGAAATGCTTGTCAAAGTGTTAATGCAAAATTTCAATGTAAAACACCTATTGATATATTTGGGTTCAGTGCCGAAAGTGATAGTGGGGCTTTTGTAGATAATTTCTCATTTCGTGGAAATTCCGGAATGCCGATCACCAAAGTATCAAAAAGTGTTTACTCCGGAACAAATGAATGTTTGGGTTATGACCTGGTGATCCTCGAATACGGTTTAAATGTGGTGAGTGAAAATGTTATGGATTACTCCTGGTATGAAAGAGGAATGAACAATGTGATAAAACATATTCGCGAAAGCTTTCCGGGTGCAAGTATTTTGCTGATCAGCGTGGGTGATAAAGGGTATCATAAGGATAATGTTTATCAAACAAATCCGGGGGTTCCCTTATTGGTAGAAGTACAAAAAAGATTGGCTGAGAATAATAAACTTGCTTTTTGGAATTTATATGATGCGATGGGCGGAAATGGATCAATGGTAAAATGGGTGGAAGAAGACCCTGCCTATGCCAATAAAGATTATGCACATTTTAATTTCAAAGGCGCACACAAAGTTGGTAAGTTACTGTTTGATAAATTAATGAGTGAATATAGTGACTATAACAAAAAATATAAATAATTTCTTTGGGGCAAAAGTAAGTAAAAGGTTATCGCTATTAAATAGCTTTAATTTTTACAAGCTGGCACTTATAACTTATAACTTATTACTTATAACTTATTCTAGCGCCCAAACAGTTGATACTTCAGCCTATTTAAAATATACCTTCATAAAAAAAGAGTTGAACAAAATTGAAAACGACAGCAATTCTTTAAACGCTTTTTATGAAAAATTATATCAGCTTGAAAAAACAAAAACGAGCCGCATAAGCATCGCTCATATTGGCGATTCACATATTCAGGCGGATCACTTTTCAGGTGCCATGCGGCAAAAACTGCAACTCAGGTTTGGAAATGCAGGGAGAGGATTAATATTCCCATACCGTGTTGCAAAAAGCAATGAACCCGCTTCCTATAAAACAACAACCAATGTAATATGGGATGCAAAACGAAATGTATTTTATGAAAAACCATTGCCAATTGGAATAAGTGGTTTTACAATTGAGTCAGGGGACTCCATTGCGGAGATCAATCTAATGGTAAAAGATCAGCCATGTTTAGGTTACAGCTTTACAAAATTCACTTTATTTCATGAAAAAGGACCGAATAATTATGATATTACCATTTGTGATGACCTGAATTGTGAACGGGGAACATTCAGTTCATCAACAGATTCTATTAATCCTTTTGTTTCGGAATTAAAATTTGAGAAGCCATTGTGCCAGATCATTCTTCGGAATAAAGTAACTGACACAACTCAAAAAGCCACGCGTATTTATGGGATGTTGCTGGAAAACGATTCATCAGGCATTATGTATAATATGATCGGGGTGAATGGCGCTGAATTTAAGCATTACAATATGTCAAAATATTTTATGCAACAATTTCCCTATTTAGATCCTAATCTGGTTATTGTTTCAATGGGTACAAATGAAGCATATCACGTAGGTTTTGATCCTGCTTTGTTTTACAAAAATATTGATACACTTATCACTAATATCCGGTCAGCAAATCCCAATGCATTTATTTTATTGACCACACCAGCAGATTCATATCGTAAAACCCGAAAAGGAAGGATCAAAAATCCGGATATGAAAATGGCCCGGTTAACAATTATTAATTATTGTTTACAACACAAGCTGCCTTATTGGGATCTGTATGAAATAATGGGTGGTTATGGCTCCATGGGAAAATGGTATTTAGCAAAACTTACATCAAAAGATCGGGTACATTTTACAGGTAGAGGTTATCAGATACAAGGCGATCTGTTCTATAAAGCGTTGATGAGTGGGTATGAGAGGTATGTGAAAAGTTATAAGTGATAAGTTATAAGTAAGGAAATATTAATTAAACCAATTTGTAATCTGAAATTTGCAATTTTTCAATATTGATATCGACCTTAATAAGTTAATAGAACAACTTACTTATAACGCGAAAGATCCGCTGTTGTTCAATAGTGGATTTTTTTTGTTTTTCTTTTGTGTGTTTTTATTGGGCTATCAATTTTTGTATAAGCGTAAATTAACGCGTGTTATTTACTTCACTATTTTTTCACTTTACTTTTTTTACAAAGCCTGCGGATTTTATTTTGGATTTATAATTCTTTCGGCAATCATAGATTTTAAACTTGCTAATTGGATCTATGATGCAAAAACTAAATGGGAAAAAGAAGTTTTGCTTATTCTTAGTATTGCTTTTAACCTGGGATTATTATTTTACTTTAAGTACACCGATTTTTTTATTGAGATCATCAACGACTTGCAACTAGGACAGGTAAAGCCTTTGAACCTGATCCTTCCCATAGGTATTTCATTTTACACATTTGAGAATTTGAGTTATACCATTGATGTGTATCGGGGTAAGTTCAAACCGGTGAATAGTTTTTGGGACTACTGTTTTTTTCTTTCCTTCTTTCCTAAGTTGGTAATGGGGCCTATTGTAAGAGCCTCTGATTTTATTCCACAGATCCGTAAAGATATTTTTATTACAAAAGAAGATATATCCAAAGGCTTGTATCTTATACTGGGTGGACTGTTTAAGAAAGTAGTTATTTCGGATTATATCTATGTAAATTATGTTCAATACATTTTTGATGATCCAGTGCGACATTCAGGAATAGAATGCTTGTTGGGAGTTTATGGATATGCGATGGTTATTTATTGTGATTTTTCCGGCTATTCCGATATGGCCATTGGTATGGCAAGATGGATGGGCTTTACGATCAATGAAAATTTTGATTCACCCTATAAATCAAGCAGTATTACTGAATTCTGGCGCAGATGGCATATTTCACTATCATCATGGTTAAGAGATTATCTGTATATCTCATTAGGAGGGAACAAACTCGGCAAATTTCGTCAGTATCTGAATTTAATGATCACGATGTTGTTGGGAGGTTTATGGCATGGTGCATCTTTTAATTTTATCATTTGGGGCGGAATGCACGGCATTGCATTAGCAATGGATAAGATGCGAATCTCTGTTTCTAAAAAATTTCCGAACTCGAACTTTCGACTTCCGAAATTAGCCAGGCTTGTGGGTATTATAGTTACCTTTCATTTTGTTTGCTTCTGCTGGATATTCTTTAAAGCTTCTTCTTTTCAGGATGCGGGGATTATTCTGACACAAATCTTTACCAATTTCAATTCGCAGGCATTTTTACCAATGTTCTCTGCCTATCAGACGGTATTTGGAGTAATGTTATTGGGATATATTATTCATTTTATTCCTAAATCGTATCAATATTTTTCAGAAAAAATACTTTCCAAAGTAACGCTGGTTGGGCGTATTGCCATTCTTTTGATCTTCATCTGGATCATTATACAAGCAAAACAAGCCGACCAGGTAATGCCTATATATTTGCAGTTTTAAAGAGAAAATTTCTTGCAAAAATTCCCTCTAAGGGAATTTTGTGTATATTTGTAGCATATAAAATGTATGAGAGTTTTTGTAAAAAGTGTCTTAAGAGATTTTTGGATAAAGCACAACGACTGTGAATTACAATTAAAAGCATGGTATAGCGATGCAGAAAAAGCACGTTGGAAAACACCGCACGACATTAAAAAATATGATTCTGGTGTAAGTGTCATAGGTAATAACCGAGTGGTATTTAATATAAAAGGAAATGATTACAGATTAATAGTAGAAATAAATTATCCGAGAGCCTGGGTGTTTGTTAAATTCATAGGAACCCATAAGCAATACGATAGAATAAATGCAGAAACAATAGAACCATGAACATTAAATTAATAAAAACAGAAACCGATTATCGAAAAGCAATTTCCCGGTTTTCAAAAGTGTTTCAGGCAAAGGAAGGAACTCCGGAAGGGGACGAAGCTGATTTGCTTGCCATACTCATTGAGGATTATGAAAATAAACACTATTCCATTGAAGCTCCTGACCCAATTGCGTTAATCAAATATAAAATGGAGCAAAAAGGATTAAAGAAAAAAGACATGGTAAAGTACTTTGGAAGTGCAAGTAAAGTTACAGAAGTATTACAAGGAAAAAGAAATCTTACTTTAAAAATGATAAAATCTCTTTACCATGATTTTGGAATTTCAGCAGAAGCCTTACTGAATATTTAAATTATAAACACTATTGTCAAAACTTCTAAAAAAATGAGTGACCCAATAATTCCTAAAGCCGAGAACACTAATAAAGGTTTCCATTATACTGTTACTGATGAACAAATAAAAGAACATCAAAAGCGAAGTGTAAAGGAGATATTTGAATGGCTTGAAAATACAAGTAAGTTCATTTATGAGATGCAAACACCCGAAGAGCGTGAACGAATGAAAGTGGCAAAAAACTTCTAAACGCTCAAAATCGACCAGGTGATGCCTATATATTTGCAGTTTTAATAGAATACAGATTTCAAATTTCAAATTTCAGATTACTCAGGTTAATGTCAACCCTGATTAGCCCATGCACAATCTCTAATTAACCAATCTCCCAATGTCCATTGACTAATTTCCCAATTATTTGGTAGTTTGCATAAAAATCACGTTATTTGCATCCCTAATTTTATAAAACAGCATATTTAAATACAACATACCATGTCAAGAGTTTGCGAAATCACCGGAAAAAAGGCAATTGTTGGGAACAAAGTATCTCACTCTAATACCAAAACAAAAAGAAAATTCAATGTGAACCTGAAAGTGAAGAAATTCTTTTTGCCTTCTGAAGATAAGTGGATCACGTTGCGCCTTTCTACATCAGCATTACGCACCATCAATAAAAATGGTATTGATGCAGTTGTAAAAGAAGCAAGAGAACAAGGTTTCTTGAAAAAATAATTTTTATAACTCTATAATTTATTGAAAAGACGTTGCTACATTCGTGGTGACGTCTTTTTGTTTTGTTCCTTTGTCATGTTGAGCGCAGCGAAATATCTCATTCGAAGAGAGCTCCTTCACTTCGCTCAGGATAACAAAACCATTAATTCAGATGCTTAGAAACAGATTCATATCAATCGCTTTATTATCAACGGTTTTGGCTTATGCCCAACCCTATGACACTGACCTGTTGACCAAAAAATTTCATAAAGGAAGACGGGAAGCCCTGCGTGCCTTATTGCCGGATAAGTCCTGTGCGGTATTTTTTGCTGCTCCCGAGCGGCAAAGGGCCAATGATACCAAATTTGTTTATCATCAAAATCCTGATTTTTATTACCTCAGCGGCTTAACAGAACCCAATTCATTGCTAATTATATTTAAAGAACCTCAGACGTTTTTTGATACCCTTATTACAAATGAATTGATCTTTATTCAGGAGAGAAACCCTTCAAAGGAAGTATGGACAGGCCGCTTATTAGGAAAAGAAGGAGTGCAGAAACAATTGGGCTTCAAAGCAGTACTTATAAATGAACGGTTTGCTGATTTTAAAATAGACTTTTCAAGATTCAGTAAAGTTCATCATTTTGAGCTTCCGGATGATGCACACGATGATAAAAATAACAGAGGGGATCTTGCCAGTCTTATTAAGCATTTTCGCTCAAAAACCGAATCTATTCGTAAAAAAACGGATGTTTTTACCATCATTGGTATTATGGCATCCCTAAGGGAAATAAAACAGCCCGAAGAGATCATTTTAATGCGTAAAGCAGTAGACATGACCTGTCTGGCACATGCTGAAATAATGAAGGCATTGGTACCCGGAATGAAAGAATACCAGGCGCAGGGAGTGGTGGAATATATGTTCAAAAAAGAGGGTTCCGAATATGTGGGTTACCCTTCTATTGTTGGCGGGGGTGAAAACTCCTGTATTTTGCATTATGAAACAAATCGTAAGAAATTAGATCCGGGAAACCTATTGGTAATAGATGCCGGAGCCGAATATCACGGTTATACAGCCGATGTTACCCGTACGTTGCCTGTTGATGGCACATTTTCCAATGAAGAAAAGGCTATTTACAATATCGTTTTAGAGGCCCAGGAAGCAGGTATTAAGGTAAGCAGGGAAGGGGCTGAATTCCGGGCACCACATAATGCAGCAGCTACTATTATTCAAAAAGGTTTACTGGATCTGGGTATTATCAAAAATCCGGAGGACTATTTAAAATACTTTTACCATGGTACGTCCCATTATTTAGGTCTGGATGTACATGATGCAGGCAATTATGGCAAATTGGCCCCTAATACAATTATTACTGTAGAACCGGGAATTTACATTGCTGCCGGTTCGGATTGTGATCCCAAATGGTGGTATATTGGTGTGCGTATTTAGGATGATATCCTAATAACAACAGCTGATCCGGAGATATTATCAGGCTCATTACCCAAAACGATCCCTGAAATAGAGGCGTTGATGAAGCAGGAAAGCTTATTCAACAAGATCAGATAGGTTTTTATTGGAAAATTTTGCCTGTTTCGATTAAAAATCCTACATTTGCATCCCGTTTTTAACTAGTTATCAGTTAATCGGT
>JBQTHQ010000106.1:0-6452 GCA_052389695.1 Bacteroidota bacterium
CAGTTTCCATAAGTGAAGCAATGCTTAACAATGGCATTTACTTTTACAAAATACTTATAAATGATAAACTGGTTGCTACTGATAAGCTGGTGATCGTTAAATAACAATAAAAGCAACCTTTACAAGCATATTCATGTTTTTAAACATGAATATGCTTGTTCTGTTTTAACTGATGAAAAAATTAATAATTTTTATTTTTTTAGTCTTTAATTTTTGCTTTTTAATTAAAGCACAACCTAATCTTGTACCTAATCCGAGTTTTGAAGATACAGTAAGTTGCCCAACAACAATGGGGCAAATAAACAAAACTATTCCTTGGAGCAATGCTTCTAATGGATCACCGGATTACTTTAATAAATGTTCCAACGTTCCTAATTATTACGTAGGTGTGCCCATCAATGATCTAGGGTATCAAAATGCCAGGACCGGAAATGCTTATGCAGGATTGGAAACATATTTTCCAAATCAACGTGAGTATATCGAAGTGCAATTAGATTCCACATTAAAGGCCGGAAAAAAATATTGTGTACTATTTTATGTTTCTTTAGCAAATGCATCCAAGAATGCTATTGATACATTGGGAGCATATTTATCAACTGCCAGCATATTTGTAAGCACCCAAGGGCCATTACCATACATCCCTCAAATCAAAAATAAAAACGGTGTAATATCCGATACTGTTAATTGGGTAGAAGTATCAGGTGAGTATATTGCTTCAGGAGGAGAACAATATATTACTATAGGTATTTTTAATGATGATGCCACTATGAATAAAATACCTGCGGGAGGTACAAAATATGATGACGCATACTATTACATAGATGATGTAACTGTAATAGCCTGTAACGGATTAGGTGTTGGGGAATTAATGAATGATATTTTTAAAATAAAGTTATATCCAAACCCTAATGATGGAAATATATTTTTGGAATACGAATTGAAAAATAATAAAAAAGGAAATTTCATTATTTACGATGTAACAGGCAGAAAAGTATCGAACTATATTTTACAGGAAGGAAAGAATACAATGCAGGTAAATGAAGAAATATTGCAAAATGGCATTTATTATTACAGTGTTACCGTTGAGAGTGATATTGTAAAATCTGACAAACTTATAATCATAAAATAATTAAGACAATTTATAAAACATATGTATATTAACCCTCAACTATTTTAAAACCTGACAAGATGAATCAAACTTCCATTTTTAAAAATGCAAAAATCTTTTTAAGAACATTTCTTTTTTGTTTTTGCTTTTATGTTAGTGCTAAAGCACAAACTCCTTCTACTGCATCACAAGTTTTGACCCCGGATGGTGTTTTTGATAATATTTTTGATAAGGATGGGAATAAATATATGTTAGAAAAACTCTTGATACAAGATCCCCAAGGAAACACCCGTGCATCAACCACTTGTACCCCAGGATACTTTAGAGCGTTTTTTGATCCAGGTAGTGGCATGGAAGGCAGTTCTACTTCTGAAACAGACAGAAGAAATGTAATCTGTCAAGTGTTAACTGATATATCTGCTTTTTTACCCGCACCAGCAGGTAGCCCTTTAGCTAGCGGAACATTGAAAATAAATATATGGGTTAGAGATATTTCCCAAATTGTCGCTAACCCCGGCACGACTGGTGTTTTGGGTTTGGCGACATCTTTTTACGTTATACCTTCCGGTGCTCCTACGTTTGGTGGAATTGCAGATAATGAAATATATAAAACCCTCACTTCCGGTTTTGATTCCTATACCAATGTTGCATCACCTTTAATATCAACTAATCAGGGAGGAAATGGATCAGGGGCATATTATCATGGTATGATGGCTTTTAATTTCAGTAATCCAAGCATAAATTGGGAAACTAATATGACTAATACGAGTACCTCCCTATACGATTTGTATACTGTTGCCTTGCATGAAATTACCCACGCTCTTGGCATTGCTTCCTTAATTGATTTTAACGGGGCATCGAAGTTTGGTTCCAACTTATCCTATTATGGTAGATTCGATATGTTTTTAAGAAATGTTGCAGGAACCACAAATTTAATAGTTCCAAACAGCAGTTCTTGTTCCCTTTATAATTTTAAATACAACGCTGCTTTAAATACCTCCATTCTTTCTCCTGGCTGCACAGGAACAAACCCTTCTTCAGGATCACTAAATCAAACGGTTTGTGCAGATGCTTTAAAATACGTTGGAGGTGTAACTTTGCCACTATATACACCTACATGCTTTGAACGACCAAGTTCACTCAGTCATTTTGAAGATCAATGTTATCCAACAGGTACACCGTATGGTAATGATCTATATTTTACAATGTCTAACGCTCAAGGAATCGGAACTTTAAAACGATATTTAAAACCCGAAGAAAGAACGGTACTTTGCGATCTTGGTTATAGGGTTAATAGTACCTATGGTTCAGCAGCAGTTTTCAATTCTTTTTTTAATTATGGAACAGGGCAATGCCCGGGAACAAATGTTGCAGGAATTAATGATGGGATTAACACCGGAGGTGCTTATACCTTTATTGGATTTAATAGTACAGCCATTCCAATAAATACCGTTTTAACAAATGATGTGGGCGCTGTGTCATTTGAATGTATGCAGGTAGTTATAGGTGCAGGAATATTATCCACTACTTCAGGAACAACTCTCACTTATACTCCTTCAGTTACAGGTGTCCATTTATTAAGATATATTCCTGTCGCTTCAAATGGAAAACGAGGAAATATAACCTATGTTTTTGTTTATTCCAGAAGTACAAATTGTACTCCATCTGCTTGCGATGCTGTTAATAATGGAGGTTTTGAAAACAGCACCAATTGCGGCAGTTTATTTGATTTTCCCGGTAATTATGGCACTAACCCCATTCCCACGTTAGATTGTTGGAGCCCGCTTAGTGGGACACCTGATCTATATGCAAGAGGTTGTTTTACGGGATATGGTTTTGGGGGAGGAGGCGTTCCAACAACTGTGTGTAATCCTGCCGCAGATACTTGGAACAATGGCGCAAACAATAATAACAAAATACTGGGCGTAGGATCTTCAAATAATTGGTTACCAACTAATACGCTTAATGAAGCGCTTCAGAATTCGTTAAGCAGTCCCTTAACACCAAATACATCTTATATATTGACTTTTAAAGCAAGAGTTGCGAATGCTCTTTATAATAATCTTCCCGGAGTTCTTGTGTTTGCTGGAAGCCCAAATTTGTTGGCTCCGATTAGTTTCTTTTATATTTCGCTTCCTGCTGGGTTAACACCTTTAGCGCAGGTAACTGTACCTAATAACAATCAATGGAATCCGTATTCAGTTTCCATATCTAGTACTTCCGCTTCAAATCTTAATTTTTTAACGCTTCTTAATGCAGGATATCTAAACGGTAATCCAGCTATTACAGCTAATTACATTCTAATTGACGACATTTCGATTATTCCTGCATCACAAGCCCCTACTTTTATCCCACCTTCAACAGTATGTTTAAACCAGATTTTAACATTAGATGACTATGTTAATCCTCCAGGTGGTACTTTTAGCGGTCCAGGAGTAACTTGTAGCGGTGGAACTTGTACATTTAATGCTAGTAGTGCAGGGGCAGGATCACATATCATTTCTTATACTTATACAAACAATTTAGGTTGCACGAATTCCGTTGCAGCAACTATTAGTGTTGTTAATCAAAACATCAATGTTACAGTATCTGCTTCTCCACCAGACATTTGTCCCGGTCAGCAAAGCGTTCTAACAGCAGCGGGTGCAGTAACGTATAATTGGACACCGGGTGCTTTAACTGGTAATCCGGTAACAGTTGCGCCTACTGTAACCACTCTGTATACTGTGACAGGTACAAGTAGTCTGGGTTGCCGGGCTACAGCATCAGTAACAGTAAGTATTAATTGCTGTACAGTAACCCCAGGCATATTAGCAAAGAATATAGCACCGGGAGCCTTGTCAAGTAGTATAGGCACATCCTTAACAGGTTTCCAGGTATCAATCAATGGAACATTTACCATTGATAACAATTTTACTTTTTCAGGATGTAATGTTTTACTGGGCACAAATGCCAAAATTGTTATTAATCCTACCAGAACATTAAACATAACCAGTTCTAATCTTTCAGCTTGTGTAAATCTGTGGGACGGGATTTATATTAATGGAACTACGGCAAAGCTCAATGTTACCAGTTCAACTATTAAGGATGCGGAACATGCTGTAGTATCAGTCAATGGAGGGCCTTATACAATCAGCAGCTCTATCCTTGATAAAAATCACATCGGTATAGATGTGCAGTCCTATAATGGCGCACATACAGGAACAATAACAAGTACTCAGTTTACAAGTTCAGCAACATTAAAAAATCCTCGTCCTGGGGAAAGAGGTTATGCGGGAGTATTGCTAACCAATGTAACAGGCAGTATTAATATAACAGGCAGTGGTAATATTTTTGATAACCTGGATTATGGCGTATATGGCACAAACAGTAATGCTACCATACAAAAAGCATTATTCCGTAATTTAACGGGGTTACTACAAAGCACCAATTGCAATTGTTCAGTTCCTCCACCTCCGGGAGGTTGCCCTCCTTGCCCAATACCAACACCAGTAGGTGTAGGAGTGTTTGTAACAACCCCTTCTCCCAATAACCCATATTCAATTTTAGTTGGTGGGACAACTGCGGCGTTGGCTAATACATTTCAACAATGCTTTCAGGCGGTAAACGTATTTAATTACAAAACAGTAACTGTTCAGAGAAACACTATGAGTAACAGTTCTTTGGGATCTGTTTCCCGTCCCATTGGAAACACAGGCATAACAGTTCGCCATGCCAGTGCCCTTTACTCTTTTACCGCAAATATTCGTAATAACACCATTACAAATTACCGGAGCGGTGTAATTTATACTCTGGACGACCAAACCGTAGTAAATTATAGTACACTCAATATTAACAACAATACTGTTTCAGCACCTTTATTCTCTTTACATAACCCTATAACAGTTCAAAGTGTATTGCCAACAGTTGCTATTTTATTGGAAATTACTCCCTGGCTGGTACAAAGCAATACTGCTAACCAGGCAGGAAGAGGTATCCAGATATTAAATATGTCAACACCGCATATACAGGTATTGACTAATACCATCTCAATTCCAAATACCAGTACACGTTATGGTATTTTGGTTCAAAACAGCAGTAATATATTGGTGCAAACAAATACTATAAATGGGTCTGGCAATACTAACCTGAACATAAGAGGAATAAGCGTTGAACTAAGCCGTATTAAAGTAAATGATAATACCATAAATTCCTGTGGAGTAGGAATTCAATGCCTTGGAGTGAGTAATCCTACTCAACTTAGCTGCAATAAAATGAATAGTTGTCAACGTGGCGTGTTTTTAAATAATAGTGATATAGGTAATCAACCAACAGTTGCCGGGACAGGTTTCCCAAGTGATAACCAGTGGGCAGGCAGTACAGCTAAAGATATTTATGGAGTAAATCCAGTTCTGAGTACCTGGGATATAAGAGGTCCAAGTTCAGTTACTCAGTACAACCCATCTTTACAGAATGCTAGTGATATTTTCAAAAATTTTCTATCATCAACCGCACCCAGCAACTGTTCTCCTCCTCCATGTAACCCGGCCTGTCAGCAAAATTTAATGGCACAAATTACCGGAAATCAAATACCGTTTCAATCATTTATACCACAAAGCCGCACCTTATCCAAGCAGTCTGTATTTAATGATTTGGAAAGCGATGTTACATTGATGAACCAAGGCACACCAGAGGATGCCGTATTACAGAATTTTCATGACAGTGTTAAATTTACCTGTATAGGAAAATTCCGTAAGGTAAATGATCTTATCAGTGCAGGCAACATTACACAGGCAACCACAGAAAATAACAGCACAATCCCTGCATGCACCATTGAGCAAAATCATAAAAGCTTCAATCAGATTTATCTTGTAACTCTTGGAGCAGGTTTAAACGTCCAACAAAAATTGGATTTAGCTTCAATAGCACAGCAATGCCCGTTAACAGGCGGAACCTCTGTTTACCAGGCAAGGGTGCTGTTAAGCATAATCAATGATAGTACAATAGAATACAATGATGATTGTACTGATGGTGGAAATAGAAGTATGATTTTTGAAGACAATTCTCCATCAGTTCAACAAGCTATCAATAATTCAGCGTTTAAATTGTACCCTAATCCTAACAATGGGACAATGCAATTGGATTATACATTGGAAAAAGAGCAAAGAGGTGTATTTGTAATTTATGATCTGCTTGGTAAAAAACAAGCGGAATATGAATTGCAACAAAATGCAAGTTCAGTTTCCATAAGTGAAGCAATGCTTAACAATGGCATTTACTTTTACAAAATACTTATAAATGATAAACTGGTTGCTACTGATAAGCTGGTGATCGTTAAATAACAATAAAAGCAACCTTTACAAGC
>JBQTHQ010000107.1:0-2893 GCA_052389695.1 Bacteroidota bacterium
TACTGGTATATACATCAGTGATCCTGTTATCGGAATCGTATATGTAAAAATGATAAAACGCATCGGGCTGTCCGTCCTGGTATCTTACCAGGTTTACCTTTCCACTTATCAGGTCATAATCGTAATCAATTTTTTTATAACGCTGGTTGGTAATTGTTATTGTTGGATTATCCTGCAACAGGGTCCTCATATTACCGTGAATATCATAGGTGTAGTGCGTGGCATGATTTTATCTTTTGAAGCGCATGTGCAACGCTCTGTATTTTCCTGTCTTCCCGTTTTTCGTTTCAAGTCCTCGCATTAAATCTTATTTTTAATTTTTGACATCTGTTTTGCTGCGGGCTTTTCACTTCAACCGGGGCTAGGTTATTTCTGGTTGTGCTGCTATTTTCTTTTCTCTTACTTTTTCTTGAAAAAAAGTAAGCAAAATTCAAGGCCAGATATCCCTACCACACAGGGCGAAACGGCATCGCAATCTGGCCGGGCTTACCCGCGGCTTCGTAAATTTATTTTCAACATGTCAATGAACTTATATGTTCAAATTTTGTGTAAAACAAAATTCATTTTCAAAAAACTCTTTTGTAATTTCATACCATTTACCCGTGTTTCACACGGGCTATAAACATTCAGCCCCCACTGGGGCTGTAAGGAAATTTTTTTTTTTTGCCATTTTAGCAAATTTTTTACTTACACCATTGCATTTTATCCGCTTCAGCTTTTAATTGTTCTATTGAACTCTCATTAAACAAAGCATTTTCTTTCGCATTTGTGACAACCACAATGTCTTTTCTGTACATAAATATTTTCTCATTTTCTTTATAAAAACCTATAAGAGACGCTTTCTTTCCTAAAGGAATATTATAAAATATTAAGTTTCCATTTTCTTTTATCGGAAAGGCCGCTACTCTAAGATCATTAAATACCAATCTAATATTAGGTGTTATACTAGAATCAGTTATTACAGTCAGTATTGTCTTATCTTGACCTTCTAATTTTTTATCACAGTTTAACCAGCCTGAAGTTTGTGAATCAAATAAATAATACTTTAAGCTATCTTCTTCAGAGGAGAAAGAGGAAGGTGAATTTTCAACATCGAGAGGTTTTACAATTTTTTTTCGCTTAACATCAGTAACAATCACTTCATCCCATTTTAAATATCCTTTATCAAAACTACCCTTATACAACTGCATGCCAGTTTCATATTCATTTTTAACAGGAAAACCAATTTCTATACTCTTTCCTTCCTTCAGTTTTAATACTTTTTTTTCAGATTTGGCTTCAAAAAAAATCATTCCACCAGTTTGCAACAAACAATCATTCATTTGAGTAGATAAATTATTGAACACAATATCTGAAGGTGAATAACATTCTTTCAGTGTAATTTCAATTTTTTCTTTTGGTGAAGTGCCGTCTTCAAAAAGAAAGGAGTTTGCGAGTATGCTTATTCTTGTTCCTTCTTTTCCTATAACGGAAAAAGCAGAGTCGGGCATATAATAATAAACTTGCGGGTTCTTTTGATATTTGTCTATTATATCCTTTGTTAGATTCTGTCTAACTTTATTCCCATTACCACAACTTGTAATAATCATCATGGTAATAGATAACAAGATAAATTGGATTAGATTATTCTGTTTGTTCATAAGTCGTATCTGTTGTAGTTGTGGTTGTAGCTGTTTGAGTTCCTGTTGAAGTTGTCGTTGTTGTATTAATTGTAAATGTGGTTTGGTTTCCATTGGCTAAACCCTGAACCCCAAATTGCTGAGCTCCCTGTACAATATTTGCAGCTGGCACCCCTTGCTGCTGCAACTGTGCACTAATAGCATTAAATCGTGCAGTTAACAATGCGGCAGCTCCAGCATCTGTTCTGTCTGTTGACATTGATACAATTATTGTACTTTGGACAACAGTATTTTGTATTGCTTGGTTCATTGTTGTCTTTTCGGTTGTAACTGGTAATCCCTCTGAATTAGTGCTTGTTTGAACTTCGGGTGGGCCAGCAAAAGGTTGACCAATTGCTTGAGTAGTATTTGAATTTGGTGCTTGTGCTGCAACACTATTTATAACAGCAATAGTACCAGGAAGCGGGTTTGCTGTTCCTGCCCGAAAACCTGTGTTCATAACTACAGAACTACTGTTAGTAGTAGATACTCCTGGAGCAAGATTAGGATTTACATCTGTATTACTACTAACCCTTAATACAGGTTTTTGCCATAAGTAGAAGATTGTCCAAGGCAATGAATAATTATAATATTTAGTACCTGTTATTCTTCCCCCTTGGTTATTAGCTTGGCCTGCGGATGCTGCTGTTGCAAACCCCCAATCTGTATTATATGTTCCAGCTCTTTTTTTAGGCTGAGAATTACCCAAATTATCATATGCAACTCCTTCTAAACCGTCTAAATCTATATTCCAAATTGGATTATCGCTTCCAAATTGGTAAGGAGTAAGCTCCGGATAATCTTTTGCTATTGGATCGTAGGATAAGAACCCCTGCACATTATTTTTTTCCTCTAATGCCCTGCTATACGCAAGTTTTAGCGGTGTGTAATTTTCTTCTATATGTAATTTTAAGCAGCCCACTGATGCAGCTAAAATAGTCTTTTTCTTTTCATCTGAACTTTTTTTCAGTTGAAAAAAATAAACAGGTTTTCAGCTCGGTTTCAAGGTTTAGTACGCGCGCGCGTACAACGGAGCATGGTTTTATTTAGTATGTACCTGCAAAAAAATATAGTTGCATAAAAATGTAACATGGATTCGACTATGCTACGTTACAGCATTAAATAAAACTTTTTCTTATTGGCCATATCTCTACTTCACCAAAACCCTAAAAACCATGAGCAAGCAAACAGGCTTGATCAAACTAAAAGGCAATATCGGTGGTATTTCCTTTTAC
>JBQTHQ010000108.1:0-12791 GCA_052389695.1 Bacteroidota bacterium
TGATAGGTCAAAAAATTTAAAATCCATGCCGGTAAGATTAGGTAAAAATGGGGCATTGATGCTCTCTAATATTTTACATGTGGTCAGCGCGTCATTTATAATTTATGCAGGTTACTATGGTGTATTCAATATATGGTACTGGATAGGCGCTGTTATTTTTATTGGCCTGCTCATTTATCAGCATACATTAGTAAAACCAACTGATTTTAGGAAAGTAAATTTGGCTTTTGCAACAACCAATGGCATTGCCAGTGTGGTATTTTCAATTTTCGTGTTGATCGATCTCTTCTCTTAGAATTCAAACATCACTTCCTTCTCTGGATTCACCAGCTTATGGCTTTTATTGACTTGATCCCAATAAAATTGAATAACGTTGGTTTGTTCGGGGAATGTTTCAAATAAAATACTATTCTGAACTGTAACTGCCCCCTTTTCTGCAAACTTTGGAACTTCCATATAAAACCAGGTAACATCTGCCTCATTTTCGTATCCCACAAATTCTAATTCTAAAACCTTTCCTGTAACCGATATTTTAAAACGGTCTTCAATATACTTATTCAATAAATTTTGAGCTTCTTTATTTTGTTTTACATCTGCCAAAGCTATTTTTTTACCATAAGCATTGTTCAGTGCAACTTCCAGATCATCTGTAAATACCTTACAGCTTACATTTAAGGTAGCTTTTTGAGTATCTACCCTGATCTCGGTAAAGCTGAAATAATATTTGTGTATAGGTGCAAAGGCAAATACCTGGAATAAGAACACCAAAGTGGCCGGTATTGTTAAACGGTTATAGTTGTTGCGATTCATCTCACAAAAGTAATAAATAGGGTATGATATCAGAGAATTATTGTCGTTTTTATTATTATGTTATTTTCTGTAGCTTTAACATCGTTAAATAAAATAGAATGAAAAAAAGCATATTTCTAATTGCTTGTCTGATTATTACAACAAGCGTATTTTCTCAAGACATACAAAACAATCCAAAATCCAATCACGGAAATAAATTTGAACAATTGGGCACTATTTTACCTGATGCCAATAATTTTCGTTCGGCATCCGGAGCTCCCGGTAATCAATACTGGCAGCAACGTGCGGATTATGAAATTGATGCGTTTCTGAATGAAAAAGAATTGAAACTGGAAGGTACTGAACAAATCACGTATTACAATAATTCTCCTGATGTACTTACTTATTTATGGTTACAGCTGGACGAGAATCAACATCATCCTGATAATGAAGCAAATTATTTTGATGAGAACAAAACAACTAAGCCGCTTACCAATATTCAATTAGATGCCCTGGATGTTAAAGATCAGTTAAAAGGACATGGTGTGAATATTTTAAGTGTTACTGATGCAACAGGTAAACCATTGCCCTACAAGATCAATTATACGATGATGCGCATTGATCTGCCCCAGCCATTAAAATCAAAAGAGCAGATCATCTTTAAAATAAAATGGAGCTATAAGATTCCGGAGCGTTTGAGAGTTGGAGGCCGTGGTGGTTATGAACGATTTGAAGAAGATGGGAACTCATTGTTCACTATCACACAATGGTATCCGCGCATGTGTGTCTATAATGATTATGGAGGATGGAACAATAAACAATTTACAGGAAGAGGAGAATTCTCTTTAGCGTTTGGAAATTATAAAGTGCGAATGAAAGTTCCTGCTGATCATATTATCGCGTCTACCGGAACCTGTGATAATTATGCAGATGTATTAACTCCTGCACAACTGGCAAAATGGAAACAGGCACAGAGCTCAGATAAGCCTATAGAAATTGTTACACAGGAGGAAGCAAAAGCCAAAGAGAAAAACCCTGAGAAAGAAAAATTTAAAACCTGGAACTATACCGCTGAAAATGTTCGTGATTTTGCATGGGGAAGTTCCCGTAAATTCATCTGGGATGCGATGGGCCTCAAACAGGATAATAAAACCGTTATGTGCATGAGTTATTTTCCAAAAGAAGCTTACGCTTTGTGGAGCCGTTATTCAACAAAAGTAGTGGCGCAAGCCATTCGTACATATTCAAAACATACAATTTCCTATCCTTATCCTGTCGCAATAAGCGTAGAAGCGACCAACGGTATGGAGTACCCCATGATCTGTTTTAATTATGGAAGAACAGAAAAAGATGGAACATACAGTGAACGAACAAAATACGGAATGATAGGAGTGATCATTCATGAAGTGGGACATAATTTTTTTTCGATGATCATCAACAGTGATGAGCGCCAATGGAGCTGGATGGATGAAGGATTAAACACTTTCGTACAATTTTTAACCGAACAAGAATTTGATAATAATTTTCCTTCTTCCCGCGGGCTTCCCACAAAGATTACAGAGTATATGCGTTTGCCAAAGAATGAATTGGAACCCGTAATGACCAATAGTGAGAATATTATCAATTTTGGTCCAAATGCTTATGCCAAGCCCGCTACTGCATTAACTATTTTAAGAGAAACAGTGATGGGCCGGGAGCTTTTTGATTTCGCATTTAAAGAATATGCCAACCGTTGGGCATTCAAACATCCAACACCTTCTGATTTTTTCAGAACAATGGAGGATGCCTCAGGAGTTGACTTGGATTGGTTCTGGAGAGGATGGTTCTATAATATTGATCCCGTTGATATTTCACTTGACAGTGTAAAAGCCTTTACAGTTGAAAATGCAAAGGAAATACCAGCTAAAAAGGAAAAAAAGGATAAATCTGATAAAGAAAAAACGGAACTTGTAAAACAGGACCCTGAATTCAAACACCTCACACAGATCCGGAATAAAGAAAGTGGAATGGTGTTTTTAGTAGATAAAGATACTGCCTTGCGTGATTTTTATTATTTCTATAAACCAAAACCGGAGGATAACCAATCTGCGGAAAGAAACAGGTACGCCGGGCTTTCATTATTGAGTGACACGCTGTTCAAGAAATATGAAAATAAATTTTATTATGAAATAAAGTTCAGCAATAAAGGAGGCTTGGTAATGCCTATCATCATTCAATGGAATTATACCGATGGCAGCTCTGAAGTAGAACGTATTAGCGCTTATATCTGGAGAAAAGATGAGCAAAAAGTAACAAAGACTTTTATGAAAGAAAAAGAAGTGAAATCTATTTTACTTGACCCGTTTAAGGAAACAGCTGATATTGATGAAAAAAATAATAGCTGGCCACAGACTGAAACCAAAACACGTTTTGAGATTTACAAAGCAAAACAAGGCTCCAGGCATGATAAAAATGATGTGAATATTATGCAAAGGGAATTAAAAAAGAAATAAGGATTTAGGATTATGGAATTAAACAGAAATTCTGAGCGTTTTGTGAAAACAAAAACAAAAATAAATTTTGAACAGTACCACCTCTATACGTAAAGTCATAACAGCGTCCTCGGTCGGGACTATGATCGAGTGGTACGACTTTTACATTTTCGGAAGTCTCGCTCCAATTATTGCTACCCAGTTTTTCCCGAAAGAAAATCCCACAGCTGCATTTTTAGCTACTCTTGCTGCATTCGGAGTTGGATTTGTCATTCGACCGTTTGGCGCGATTGTCTTTGGAAGGTTAGGGGATATTGTCGGAAGAAAGTACACTTTTCTCTTAACCTTGCTGATCATGGGCGGTTCAACGTTTTCGATCGGACTCATTCCCGGTTATGAAAGCATTGGCATTCTTGCACCCATCATTGTTTTTGTGTTGCGTGCCTTGCAAGGACTTGCACTTGGAGGTGAATACGGTGGCGCGGCTATTTATGTCGCGGAGCATGCGCCTGAAGGAAAGAAGGGGTATTTTACAAGTTTCATTCAAACAACAGCAACCATTGGTTTATTACTTTCTTTGACGGTGATTCTTGCTTGCAAGTCGTTGATGACAGCGGAAGATTTTAATGCATGGGGCTGGAGACTGCCATTTTTGGTTTCTGCTTTCCTTGTGATCATTTCGTATTACATTCGGACAAAGATGGAGGAGTCGCCTGTGTTCAAGGAATTAAAAGCACAAGGCAAGACTTCTAAAAATCCATTGAAAGAAAGTTTTGGTAAGTGGTCGAATTTAAAATTGGTGTTGATTGCATTGTTTGGAGCTGCAGCAGGACAAGGGGTTGTGTGGTACACAGGGCAATTTTACGCGATGAATTTTTGCATCAAAAATTTAAACATTGATGCGGCACAAATTCAATGGATGTTGATTCCGGTATTGTTAATTGGAACACCGCTATTCATCGTGTTTGCAAAATTGTCGGACAGGTTTGGAAGAAAATGGATCATGTTAACCGGCATGGCTTTGGCCGCTTGCAGTTATATGTCGCTTTACAAAGGAATGGCAGCACAGGCAGATTGGAAGAGTTGGGAATTAAGAGAAAGAAATGTATTAGCACAAAAATCGGGAATTCAAACTACAGAAATTCCAGGGTATTATTATGATTATACAAATGGAGGGTCTGTTGTAGAAAAATTTGAATATTCCAAAACTGAAAAAGAGAAGATCGTAAAAACGACAACAACTGTTACTCTTCCTATAAGAAATATTTTTATAATCGGGCTTTTTATTTTTATTCAGCTGCTCTTTGTATGCATGGCCTACGGCCCAATAGCTGCATTTCTGGTAGAATTATTTCCTCCTGAAATACGCTATACCTCACTTTCACTTCCTTATCATATTGGTAACGGTGTGTTTGGTGGATTGACGCCACTCATTGCCGAATCGCTGGTCGTAAGCACGGGTAATATTTTTTCGGGTTTGTGGTATCCGATCATTGTTGCCGGCAGTACCGTGGTGTTGGGAATATTTTTGATAAAGGAGAAGCATAAGAAATAAGGATTAAGGATTAAGGATTAAGGATTAAGGATTTAGGAAGAAGGAAGAAGGAATTGAGCAGTTGACAGTAGATAATTAGTATGTCATTGCGAGTTCTGCGTTGAAGCAGAAACTGGAAGCAATCTTTTGTTAGCTAAACAATTCGCTTTAGCAATCTCAATCGGTGAGAATAATCTTTACGTTCATTATTAAAAATACCCTGGTGGTCAAAACCATCAATGCGTACTTTTCCTGAAGCATGAATGATTTTATTGTTGTCCATCACAATGCCAACATGTACAATCTTTCCTTCATCATTATCAAAAAAAGCGAGATCACCGGGTTCAGCTTCTTCCACAAAGCTTAATGTTTCACCTTGTTCGGCCTGTTGAGAAGCATCGCGTTTGATTTGAATTCCGTTCAGTTTGTATACCATTTGTGTTAATCCCGAACAATCAATACCAAACGGACTTTTGCCACCCCATAAATAAGGCGTATTTAAATACACCATAGCTGTTTCTACTATTCCTGTTTTTGTAAAGGGCAAACGGCCATTAATAAAAGCGCCCTCATAAGAATAGGTTTGATTTTCCACAGCACAATCCGCATTATCAAAATTAGGAAGTGTACTGCCCATTACAATTGGTAATAGCATTGAGGAATTGCAGTCGGTAATGATCTGCACCAATTCATTTGAACAATAAATTTCTGTGGAACTGAGAATATCAAATGTGTGATGAGCAATCGGAAGGAATTGTTTTTTATCTACCCAACATTCATAACCATCATAGGCAATTTTTATTTTACACCAATTGCCTTGAACTTCCTGTATCTCAAAATGATCCCCAAACAAAAGCTGGGTTACCATTTCGCTTCTGTCGGAAGGATCTTTTCTACAAGGGATGATGCTTAAATTGCAAATACCGTACATATTTATGATCTGAGTATTGAAACATGAGATATGAGAAACTTTTCTCAATATTCATATCTCACATCTAATGTCTATACATTTTCAATTACCATCGCGCTAGCTCCACCGCCACCATTACAAATACCTGCGGCACCGTATTTCGCTTTATTTTGTTTCAATACATTGATAAGAGTAACAATAATGCGTGCGCCTGAACATCCTAAAGGATGGCCTAATGAAACGGCACCACCATGTATGTTTACCCTGCTCCCATCCAGTTTCATTTTTTGAATGTTTACAATTCCAACAACAGAAAATGCTTCGTTCAATTCAAAGTAACTAATGTCCTGTATTTTTAATCCGGCTTTTGCAATGGCTTTTGGAACGGCTAAAGACGGGGTAGTGGTGAACCATTCAGGGGCTTGTTCAGCATCTGCAGTACCGCGAATGATCGCTATCGGTTTTACGCCTAATTTTTCTGCTTTTTCTTTACTCATTAGAACAAGCGCTGCAGCGCCATCATTCATGGTAGAGGAGTTAGCCGCTGTAGCTGTTCCTTCTTTTGAGAAAGCGCCTTTTAGTTCGGGTATTTTTTCAAACTTAACATTTTTATATTCTTCATCTTCCTTGAAAAGGATAGGATCGCCTTTGCGTTGCGGAATTTCTACAGGAACAATTTCATCATTGAATTTTCCTTCAGCCCAGGCAGCTTGTGAACGTTTATAGGATTCAATGGCAAATTTATCCTGTTCTTCACGGGAGATGTTACATTCTTTCGCACACAGATCAGCTGCATTTCCCATTGCATAATTATGATATACATCGGTTAAACCATCTTTTGCCAAACCATCAATCATGACTGTATTCCCATATTTATTTCCCCAGCGTAAATTTTCAGAATAAAAAGGAACTTGGCTCATGTTTTCCATACCGCCTGCAACAACCACATCCGCATCACCGCATATGATACTTTGCGCTCCGATCATGATCGCTTTCATTCCTGACGCACATACTTTATTAATGGTAGTACATTGTACAGTATCAGGTAAACCTGCAAACATAGCTGCTTGCCGTGCAGGAGCCTGTCCTAAATTGGCTTGCAATACACAGCCCATATAAACTTCCTGAACTTCTTTTCCATCCACTTTCGCTTTAGCAAGAGCACCTTTAATGGCTGTAGCACCTAATTTGGTTGCAGAAACACCTGCTAATGCTCCTCCAAAACTTCCCATTGGAGTTCGTACTGCGGAAATAATATAAACGTCTTTCATAATTGTTATTAGTTATCGGTTTTATCAGTTAATAGTTATTGGTTATCAGTTAACAAATAACCGTTAACCATTAACCATTAACTTTTTCGTTACTTCATTTCATTCATAATGGCAATGGTTTCATTCAGATAAATATCTTTTTTTATTGCTTTGTGCCATTCTTTTGTTTTAGCAGCTTTAGATGTATCGCTAACATTATTGATAGCATCAGCTTTCAAAGGTGCAATTTCAATTCCGGGAATTTCTTTGTCTAGCTCTTCCAGTTTTTTAGCTTCTGCTTTATATTGTTTTTGTTCTGCCACATACTTATCAAAGTTTAATGATATAATAGTATTGTCCCGTTGTTTTTTTAAGCGTTTAGCAGCATCGCTCAAAATTGTAAAACCGGGATTGTTTTTCACTCGCGTATCACTACCGGCTTTGATCTTATCAATGGAATAGCTTGGTTTCAAAGGTGTATATACAGCAGGTGCGATTTCATCCCAGGTCATTGGATAATCCTGTTCTTTTTCACCCTGGTCAAGTAAATAATAAGGATCAGGTAAAACAATATCGGGTGTTACACCTTTTAATTGCGTAGCCCCACCATTGATCCTGTAAAATTTCTGCATCGTGATCTTTACATCGCCCAATGGTTTCATATTCGCATAAGCAGGAGGCAATGCATCATCTAAACTATAGAAACGCTGAACAGTGCCTTTACCAAAAGAGGAAGGAGAAGTTCCAACAACTAACCCGCGTTTGTAATCCTGGATAGCCGCCGCCATAATTTCAGATGCTGAAGCAGAGTTGGCATTTACCATTACGGTTAAAGGTCCATCATAAACAATGGCAGGATCTTTATCTTCTAATACATGGGCAGGGCCAATTTTTTGTTTTACCTGTACCACAGGGCCTTTGTCAATAAATAAACCGGCCATATCAACAACATCTGGTAATGATCCACCGCCATTGTAACGCAGGTCTAAAATCACTCCGTCAACTTTCTCTTCCGTTAATTTCTCTAATTCTTTTTTTACATCTTTAGCAGAGCTGCGCCCTCCGGTGCCATTAAAATCAGCATAAAAGGAGGGTAATTTAATGTACCCTATTTTTTTCTTCCCATTTATAATCACTGATTGTGCATAGCCATCTTCGATCACAACAATATCGCGTATAAGCGGAATAATAATAATGCTTGCATCCGGTTTTTTAACTGTTAAACGAACTTCCGTTCCTTTTTTACCGCGGATCAGCTGAACAGCTTCATCCAAACGCATGTCGGTTATATCAACCGGCTCTGCCGCGCCTTGCGCTACCTTTAAAATTATATCACCCGGTTTTAATTGTCCTTGTTTATAGGAAGGGGTACCCGGAACAATGTTGGTTACTTTTATTGCCCCGTCTTTTTCCTGTAACTGAGCTCCAATACCTTCCAGCTGACCGCTCATCCCAATATCAAAGTTAGCTTTGTCTTTTGGCGGAAAAAATTCAGTATGAGGGTCATAAATACCTGCAATGGAGTTAAAGTAAATGGATATACGATCGTTGCGGTTTAGTCCTTTTAAACGTTTAAAATAATCGTCTGTACTTTTTAAGATCTTAGTGCGCGCTTCAATTTCAAGTTCTTCCGTGGTTTTTATTTTTACGGTATCACTTTTTTCTCTCGCTTTTTCCTGACTATCTTTCATTTCCACAACTTTAGCAAGTACCTGATATTTCAGGGATTTACGCCAGGCTTCTTTCAGGTCATCTTTATCTTTTGCAAAAGAAAGTTTTTCAGGATCTATTTGTACGGTTTCGTCTTTACTGAAATCAAATGGTTTAGATAATATATCAGTATAATATTCTTTTGCTTCCGCTGCACGTTTATCAATGATCTCAAGAGATCTGTCAAAAAATGTGAAGCGGCCGGTAGTGATATCTTCATCTATTGAGCGCTCAAATTTCTTCAATTCATCAATGTCAGACTGAATAAGGAATTTTTTATTGTAATCTAAACGCTGCGTATAAAGTTTAAACACCTTTTCAGAAAATTCATCATTCACTTCTTTAGGAGAATAATGTACCGTATTCAGATATTGGATCAAAGCTTCATCAATGGCTGCTTCTTTTTCAGAATTAGCCGCAGTATATGTATAAGATACCAGCGCTATGGCAGCGATCGGGATCAATAAAAGTAATTTTTTGTTTTTAAACATACTATTGGATATTAGGATTTAAATTTACAAATAATACGGAGGCAAAAGCTGTTCCAGACCGAATTATTTAACATTTTATAACACTATCTTTTTATTACTTTTGGAACAATAGATAAACGATAAAAACATGAGTATTGATCAGGCAAACCCTCAATTTTTATTACAACTGGTTAAAATGCAGATGCCATTTGGTAAATTTAAAGGCAGATTGTTATGCGATCTACCGGTATCCTACCTGGAATGGTTCCAGCGCAAAGGCTTTCCCGAGGGGAAATTGGGAATGCTTTTGCAAACCGCTTATGAAATAAAATTGAATGGATTGGATGACCTGTTGAAACCATTAAAAGTTAAATAGAATGAACAAAGTTTTTAAAATAGTTTTATTACTCCTCCTATTTGCCATGAAAAGTATAGCGCAGGAATCAACGGAAGAGGAAAATGCCGCACCTGTTACCAATAGAAAAGGGTTTCACGTAGGTTTATACGTAGGTGCTTATTTTGCGAATAAATCTACTGCACACGCTTATAATGGTTATGGTTATGATATTGACGGTAACAGAAATAATTTCGAGAATAGTTTTATGAACAATAAAATCCGGAATGAATATGGAGGTTATGGGTATTCCGGTCAACCTGATCAAATTGCGGAAGCCTTAGGTGTAGATTATCAAAGCTGGACTTTTAGCGAAAGTGACATGCCGGTCAATATGCGTTATGTCCCCGCTTTTTTGATCGGCTTACAATGTAAATATTCTGTCGATAATAAAAATATTATTTTGTTAAATGTGAACGCCGCCAAATTAACGATCACCGGAAATTTTACGATCATTAAACCCTTACAAGCCAATTCCACACAGGTCAATGATCGTATTCAGGCATTTCCTATTAAAGGCGGAGAACAGCGATTAATGATTCAGATCGGATACCAGCATTTATTTGGAGATAGTGAAAAGATCAATTTCCTGGCAGAAGGCGGGATGAATATCACACTTGCAAAATTTGATAAGAACGAGATCCTTATTAATAATCTTTATATTGATTTAACAACACCTTACTACCACCCCGGTTCATACAATCCTGCTTATATGGTTAGAAAACCTATTGGAACTGGTTTTGGGGCGTTTTGCGGTATCGGTATAAATTTAAATATGAGCGCTAAATGGATAACACAGCTTGTTTACAATCCATCTTATGAAGGAATAAACATTGTACCCAATGCTCAATTAAAAATGCAACATGCTATCGGGTTGAGGATGTATTATAATCTCTAAATTATATGAAAGCATCTTCTTTATCCGAATTACAAAAAGAATTGGCTTTGCTTGAACGGAAACAAATATCGGAATTGTGTATCCGTTTAGCCAAATATAAAAAAGAAAACAAAGAATATCTTTCCTATTTACTTTTTGAATCACAGGATGAAAAGGGATATATCAATAGTGTGAAAGCCCAAGTAGATGAAGGTTTTTCAATAATGAACAGAAAAACGAGTTACCTGACAAAAAAGAGTCTGCGTAAGATATTAAGGGTGATGAATAGATATATTAAATATTCAGCTTCTCAAAAGGTAGAAGTAGAGTTACGAATTTATTTTTGTTCAAAAGTAAGATTGGCAAAAATTTCATTAAGCTCAAGCGCATTGATCCATAATCTATATTATCGGGAATTAGAAAAAGCAAAAAAAGTTTTATCTAAAATGCATGAAGACCTTCAATATGATTACCAGCAAGAATTAGATATTTTGAGATAAATGGTTTTATTATATTTGCCTGTAATTACCAATTTATAATTTATAATCTTTAATTTTTAATTTCATAATATGGCTTTAGAAGAAAAAATAAATGCAGATATCAAATCAGCGATGCTGGCGAAAGAATCTGCAAAACTGGAAGCACTACGTGCCGTAAAATCGACGATCTTATTATTAAAAACTTCAGCGGAAGGTTATACCGATGATACGGAGTTAAAAGCATTGCAAAAAATGGTAAAACAACGTAAAGAAACCGCGGAAGTATATAAAACCCAAGGACGAGCTGATCTGGCTGATGTTGAATTATCTCAGGCAGGTATTATTGAAGCTTATTTGCCAAAACAAATGTCTGAAGATGAGATCAGAACGGAAATAGCAAAAGTAATTGCATCAGTTGGCGCCTCATCGCCTGCGGATATGGGAAAAGTAATGGGGGTTGCTACCAAGCAACTGGCAGGTAAGGCTGACGGAAAAGTTATTTCTACGATTGTGAAAGAGTTGTTGAGTAAGTAGAGAATACTAAAAATTAAAGATGAAGTATCTGGAATTTAGAAGCTATTAAGGTTCCAATTGATATCGGAATTAGCACCTGCCTCATAGATTTTTAAAAATGAACTCAAATCTCAAATCCCAATTCTACCTCACTTCGGATGTTACCTTCCTGAATTTTGGTTCTTTTGGCGCCACGCCGAAACCTATCTTTGAAGAATACCAGCGTTTTCAAATTGAATTGGAAAGAGAACCTGTTCAGTTTATTACGGTAATCGGACCAGCGTATTTGAAAAAATCACGTGAAGCACTTGCTGAGTACATTCATTGTAGTGCAGATGATATAGTGTATGTAACCAATCCCTCTTATGCAATCAATTTGATTGCAAAAAGTATCCGTCTTGATCCCGGTGATGAAATTTTAAGCACCAATATAGAATATGGCGCTTTAGACAGAACCTGGAACTACTATTGCAAAAAGAGCAAGGCAAAATATATTCGTCAGCCTATAGAGTTACCTATCGTATCAAAAGAAAAAGTGACAGAGCAATTCTTTCAAGGATTAACATCAAGAACAAAAGCCATTTTTATTTCTCAAATAACAAGTGCAACAGGACTAATCCTTCCCGTAAAGGAAATTTGTGAAATTGCAAAAGGAAAAGGTTTGTTGACAATTGTAGATGGAGCCCATGTTCCTGGTCATATTCCTTTGGATTTACGATCACTACAGGCCGACATATACACGGGGGCTTGCCATAAGTGGATGATGGCTCCAAAAGGATGTTCGTTTTTATATGTAAAAAAAGAGTTCCAAAATCAACTTGATCCATTGATAATTTCCTGGGGATATGAAGCTTTGTTTCCATCAACATCTCAATTTCTGGATTATCATCAATTCAACGGAACACGTGATTTTTCTGCTTTTTTGACTATACCGGCGGCAATTAAATTTATGAAGCAAAATGATTGGGAAACTATTGCAGCATCCTGCCGCGATATGGTAAAAAAGAATGCACAACGTTTTTGTGATTTGCTTGGCTCAACACCAATCTCACCTATTACAAATGAATTCCTTGGACAAATGTTCAGCATTCCTGTAAATTGTAAAGAACCGGAAAAACTACACGATCATCTATTGGAAAAATATAAGATTCAAAGTCCAGTGTTCAGGCAGGATGACAAAAGATTTATACGGTATTCCATTCAAGGTTTTAATACACAGAGGGATATTGATGTATTATATAATGCCTTAGAGGATATTTTGAAAACAACTGACCTGATTCAGAAATAAATTTAGTTCCCTTTCATAACGCTGCATTTGCCGAAACGGCTAAGTACAGGCAGGCTCGCAATGATATCTAAATGTTAGCTCTGTCTATAATGATTAATCACTATTC
>JBQTHQ010000109.1:0-9684 GCA_052389695.1 Bacteroidota bacterium
AGCGACATCAAAAAATTGTTCCCAAGAACAATACACGCTGTTACTTTGAACGGCTTTCTGATTAAGTTAATTTTATTCGTATTTGGACTACAAATAAATAAAATTACTAACTAGCAACTTGAATTAATTATTAAAAAATTTTTCAAAAATCAATGCACTTATTATATAAGCCCTTCTCTTAAATTTTTTTATAAATAAAAAATATAAATAGAGCAAATGTGCTTTATTTGCAATCGTTTCAGCTGTTATCCCAAACCAATATTTTCTTCAAAAAATAAATTCAAAAAACACTTAATTCTGTGAATTTCAGGTAGATACTCCGAGTGGTATTTCGGGGTGTATTTGTCTTTTGTTAAGTTTTATTTAATCTTCAGTTTTGTTGTGAAAATTTCAAGTGTTGATTATCAAGGAATCTATCTGTTAAATTCTAATATTCGACTGTTGGTTAACTCCTGTTGTCAATAAGTCGAACAAAAACTATTTCAACGGGAAAATTAAAAACAATAAAACATGAAAACAACATCATTCAAAAAAATTCTTGCACTTATTGTTGCAGGAATATTTAGCATTTATCAGGCGCAAAGTCAATCAGCTTTCAGTGGTACGGCTTGGAATAATTGTACTGTTCCTGCTGGAAATGCTGGGACAGATAATACCGCAATAGGCTGTGGAGCAGGATCAAGTTTAGCTACAGGTGGGATTCAAAATACTTTTCTGGGAAAAACTTCCGGTAATGCAGTTACTACAGCCGATAATAATACTTGTATCGGTTTTGAAGCCGGTAAAGTAAATACTGCCAGTGAAAATACGTTCATAGGTTCAGGTGCAGGGGTTGCAAATACTACTGGTTATGGTAATTCTTTTATGGGATATCAGGCAGGAAAAACAAATACTGTACATTATAAAAATACATTTAATGGCTATCAAGCAGGTTATAACAATGGTGGTTCTAATACCACAAATGGTGGACAAAATAATACTTACATTGGGTATTTGTCGGGATATAATTCAGGCACAGGTGATAGCGAAGGAACTAATGGAAAAAATACTTTTTTAGGCAGCGAGTCAGGATACACTAATACAACAGGTGGAAATAGTGTATATCTAGGTTATAGGGCAGGATATAGTAATTCTACCGGAGGTGAAAATACATTTGTAGGGTATTTTGCTGGGAATAGTAATACCACTGCATTTTATAATACTTTTATTGGTGAATCTTCTGGTTCAGCAAATACAACGGGTAATTATAATTCCTATGTGGGTAATTCAACGGGCGCTAATAATATTACAGGTCAATACAATACCATTATGGGTGAAGAGGCAGCATTTGGAGTTGCTTCCAATAGCTTCAGCAATAATTCTATTTTTGGATTTAAGGCAGGATTTGGAATAACTACCGGAGGCAGCAATGTTTTTATGGGTTATCAAGCTGGTTATTCCAATACTACCGCAGCTAATAATGTTTTTATGGGTTACAAAGCAGGTTATAGCACTACCACTGGAGGCTTTAATACTGCCACCGGAATGTATTCAAATTATTCCAACACAACAGGTGAATTTAACACTGTCTCCGGTTACCAAGCGCTTTATTCCAACACTACAGGAAGTAATAATACCGCTTGTGGAATAAATGCAGGGTATGGAAATACAACAGGTACTAACAATACTTTTATAGGATACGGTTCAGACGCCAATGCAAATAATTATACTAATTCTACAGCACTTGGTAATGGAGCAACTATACTCGCAAGTAACAAGTGTTATATTGGAAATGCTTCATTACTTTCAGTAAATATAGTTGCTGGTGCAACCTATAGCGGTTCAGATGGGCGTTTTAAAATTAACGTTAAGGAAGAGGTAAAAGGATTAGATTTCATTAATAAGTTACGTCCTGTAACTTATCAGATGGATACCAAAAATCTTGATAATTTTCTTACTCAAAATATGCCTGACAGCCTAAAAGCGAAACATCAAGAAGGAATGGATTTTATATCATCTACAAGCAGAATACATTCTGGTTTTATTGCACAGGAAGTAGAACAAGCGTTGAATGACTGTGGATATCAGTCCTCCATTGTCAGTATACCAGCCAATAATAGTGATATGTATTCTTTATCCTATTCTGAAATTGTTGTACCCTTAGTAAAGGCTGTGCAAGAATTGAGCAAATCTGTAAATTTTACGGCTACTAAGGATTCACTAAATGCGGCAAAAGTGCAAGAACTGCAAGATCAAATTGACCAATTAACAGATATGGTTAATAATTGTTGTACAAGCGCTGCTGTTAAAGCCACAAATAACAATAACAGCAATAACAATCAATCAAATACTATTAATGTTTCAGATGTTCAGCTTGCAGATGGGCAATCAATAGTATTAGAACAAAACGTTCCTAATCCTTTCGCTGAGCAAGCCACTATCAATTATTTTTTACCTGATAATACCGCTAAAGCGCAAATATTGTTTTACAATGCTGATGGCAAGTTGATTCAATCTGTTGATTTGAATCAAAAAGGACAAGGGCAATTGAATGTATTTGCAAGTGATTTATCAAGTGGCATATATACTTACACACTTGTAGTAGATGGTAAAATTGTTGAGACAAAAAAGATGGTGAAACAATAATATCACTTCTAATAAATAAAAAAAGCTCCCTTCAGCAAAAAGCCAAAGGGAGCTTTTCTTTGGTTAGAACTTTAATAACATCTGGATTCTTGTAAAATTCATGATTTTAACAAATCCATCAAAATAAATTTCGTAATTTAGAGTTCTTTTTCTACAACAGTATCAAAAGCAAGAACTTTAAGAAATCAGTAATGAATAAACAGGTGTTTAAATTTTTCTTTTTCTATATTATTTGTACAATACTTCTTTCTGCTTGTGTTAAAGAAAAAGATTATCCCAAGGAGCCAATTATTAAATTTAAAAGCTTTACCCAATTCGGTACCGATTCTGCCCATGTTGTAATAAGTTTTACAGATGGCGATGGTGATGTAGGATTAGCACAGGTGGATACTTCCGGAGTCTTTAAGTCCACCAGCCTCTATTATTACAATTTTTATATGCGTTACCTCTACAAAGCTGCAGACGGATCTTATAAAGCTTTTGAAACACCCACCGGCGATACCCTGGATTACAAATACCGTATTCCAAAATTGATCAGTGATGAGCAACAAAAACGAGCGCTCAGCGGAGATATAAAAGTTAAGGTGTATGCTCCTTACGCTATACATGATACCATACAATATGATATTTATATAATCGACAAAGCGTTGCATAAAAGCAATATTGTGAATTCCGATGTTTTAATTCTTAATTAGTAAATGAAGAAGTTTTTTTTTCTTTTTTTGTTTTTAACTTTTGCCGGTATATCCACTGTTTATGCCACACATAATCGTGCAGGAGAAATTACTTATAAACACCTGGGGGGATTTACTTATAAAATTACTGTAACTACATATACTAGTACTGCTCCTATTACTAATGCTGATCGTTGTGAGTTAACTGTTTATTTCGGTGATGGGGATAGTGCCATTGTTCCACGTGTGAATGGACCATCAACACTATGTCCTGGCGCTGCAGACGGTGTAATGATCGCTACTTCAGCAAAATGGAATGTCTATGAGGTTACACATACCTATCCCGGAGCCGGAAATATATATGTCCTTACAGTTGAGGACCCTAATCGTAATGCTGATATTTGTAATATTCCTAACTCTGTTAGCCAGTCATTTTTCCTTCGAACAGAATTAGTGATCAATCCTTTTTTAGGAGTTAATAATTCCCCTGTGCTTCTTAATCCGCCTTTGGATGATGCCTGTGTGGGTGAATGTTTTGAACACAACCCCGGCGCTTATGATGCCGAAGGGGACAGTCTTCATTACTCTTTAAGTGTTTGTTATGCTTATGGAGTACCTATTTTCGGATACACATTTCCCCCTTTTACCCCCGGTGGCAGTTTAAGTATTGATCCCCGTACGGGCGATTTAATATGGTGCACCCCACCTTCTATTTGCCAGTATAATATCGCTATTCTGATAAAAGAATATAAATATTTACCAAGCACTAAAAAGTATTATTATGTGGGCTCTATTTTACGCGATATGCAAATAGATGTACTTGCATGTGCCAATAACGCGCCTCAAATTAATCCCCTTAGGGATACCTGTATTGTAGCAGGCTCCAGTTTGAATTTTAATGTTACAGCTACAGATCCCAATTCAAACTTATTAACTTTAACAGCCACTGGCGGCCCATTCCAGGTATCACCGGCCGCAACATTTAACTCAGTAAGTTCCATCAGCCCGGTTACCGGCACATTTAACTGGACCCCTGATTGTTTAGCAGCGCAATTATTACCTTATCTGGTAACATTTAAAGTTACTGATAATCATATCACCTGGCCCTTGGTTGCATTTGAATCCATGTCTATCCGTGTAGTAGCACCAGGTCCCACATCATTAACAGCAACACCAAATGGGGCAAGTATGATACTGAACTGGAATGCATCACTGTGCAATGCTACCACAGGAAAAAACCGGTTGACAGGATATTCTGTGTATCGTAAAAACACTTGTGACCCCTGGGTGCATGGTCCATGTGAAACAGGAGTTCCAAATTATACAGGATATACATTGATTGGTACTACCAATTCTACCACTACCACTTTTACAGATAATGATAAAGGAAAGGGCCTGGTGCAAGGTGTTACTTATTCATATATAGTGGTAGCTAATTATGCAGATGGATCCCAAAGTTATGCTTCTACCAATATATGTGCAGAACTGGTACGTGATGTTCCTATCATTACCAATGTAAGTGTAACTGCTACTGATGCAGTTAATGGCAGCATCTGGACGCATTGGGTAAAACCACTGGCAACGGCAGGTAATCTGGATACACTTGTTAATCCTCCTCCATATGAATATCGTTTAATGCAAGCGAAAGGATTTACAGGTACTTTGACATACACATTGGTATCAACCTATACTTACCCAACGTATTCACAATTAACAGATACCGGATATGTAAGCACCGGATTAAACACACAAAATTTTCCATACACCTATCGTGTTGATTTTTATTCCAATGGATTGTTAAAAGGTTCTACCCATACAGCTTCTTCTGTATTCTTATCCACTAGTCCAACAGATAACAAAGTGAATTTATCATGGCAGGAATATGTGCCTTGGGTTAATTATAATTATTATATCTACAAGGAAACTTCTCCGGGTGTATTTGCCAAAATTGATAGTACCACTACAAAAGGCTATGTAGATACCGGGTTGGTAAATGGTGAAACTTACTGCTATAAAATTGTAAGTGTCGGGCAATATTCCGATGTGGCCATACCTCGTCCATTATACAATACTTCGCAAATAAAATGTGAAACACCCATTGACCAGATCCCGCCATGCCAGCCTGTATTCAGTGTTGTGGGTGATTGTGACCAGATGCTTAACACACTTTCATGGATCAATCCCAATACCTATTGCAGTGATGATGCGGCAAAATACAATATCTATTTCGCACGTACCAAGGATGAACCTCTAACACTTATTTACAGTTCAAGTGATCTGAATACAATAACCTATATGCATGTGGATGATTATGATGGTGTTTCATCCATTGCAGGTTGTTATGCAGTAACTGCGATTGATTCAGTAGGTAATGAAAGTCCTATTGTTACAAAAATATGCGTTGATAATTGCCCGATATATGAATTGCCAAATGTATTTACTCCAAATGGAGATAATAAGAATGATCTATTCACACCACTCTTGCCGTATCGTTATGTAAAAGATATAGATATAAAAATTTATGACCGCTGGGGATTACTGATGTTTGAAACAACAGACCCGTATATCATGTGGGATGGAGGAAATCAAGACACTAAAAAACCATGTCCGGATGGTACATATTATTATGTATGTACCGTAAATGAGATACGTGTAGAAGGAATACAACCCCGTGTTCTGAAGGGATTTATTCAGCTTATCCAAAGTAAAACCGGTCCTACCCGTTAGAATATGTTCTCAGGAATAGTCGAAACTTTAGGAGAAGTCGTTTCATTACGCAAAGAGCAAAACAATCTTCACATTACTGTTAGGTCCAATTTTACAAGCGAGCTTAAGATCGACCAAAGCATTGCTCATAATGGTGTTTGTCTTACTGTTGTAAATACAAAAGGCGATAGTTACACTGTTACAGCAATTGACGAAACTCTCCAAAAAACAAATTTATCAACCCTGAAAATTGGCGATAATATAAACCTGGAACGCTGTGTTAAAATTGGTGACAGGCTGGATGGTCATATTGTTCAGGGGCATGTGGATCAGACTGCCGTTTGCCAAAAAGTGGAAGAAGCCAATGGCAGCTGGATCTTTACTTTTGAATATGATCTTTCACAAAAAAATATTACCGTTGAAAAAGGCTCTGTTTGTATTAATGGCGTAAGCCTCACTGTTGTTAATTCCCAATCCCACTCTTTTTCTGTACATATTATTCCTTATACATTTGAACATACTAATTTTAAGAATATTAAACAGGGGAGCATGGTGAACCTTGAGTTTGATATTATTGGGAAATATGTTCAGAAAGTATTAAACAAATAAATTTCAAAATTCTACCACGGAGGCTCGGAGAGCACTGAGTTTCATAGAGATTTCTCTGTGTTGCTCTGTGAAATCGGTGTCTCCGTGGTTTATTTATATATATTTTTGATTATTAAAATAACCGATGGAAACTTTGGAAATAAAAAATGTTTCCATAGTTTTGTCCTGAATTTTCATACGCAAAAAATTACTGATATATGAGCTTCAAAGAATTTAAACCATCCAGCTGGGCCATTGATAATAAGATAAGTATTTATGTATTTACCATTATCCTTTGTTTTGCCGGGATCAATGCATATAATAAACTTCCCAAAGAAAGTTTTCCCGATATAGTTGTCCCTACAATTTTTGTAAATACTGTTTATGTTGGAACCTCGCCAACGAATATCGAAAACCTTGTTACCAAGCCCATTGAAAAACAATTAAAATCCATTTCAGGAGTAAAAAAATTGCATTCCACTTCTATGCAGGATGTTTCTGCCATCATGGTTGAATTTAATACTGATGTGGATGTTGCAGTAGCCAAGCAAAAAGTGAAAGATGCAGTTGACAAAGCTCAAACGGATCTTCCGAAAGATCTTACCCGTCAGCCAAATGTGATAGAACTTGCATTTTCAGATATGCCGATCATGTATATTAATATTGCAGGCAAGATGGATCTGAATAAATTAAAAAATTATGCAGATGATCTGAAAGATAATATTGAAGGATTAAAACACATTTCCAAAGTAGTGATGGTAGGTGACCTGGAACGCGAGATCCAGATCAATGTGGATATGTATAAGATGCAGGCGGCAACACTTTCATTGGGTGATATTGAACGCGCAGTTCGTTTTGAAAATATGAATATTTCGGGCGGGCTAGTTCCTATGGATGGCATGAAACGAAACCTGAGTGTTCAGGCCGAATTTAAAACTGTGGAAGAAATAAAAAATCTGGTGATCAATTCTCCATCAGGAGCAAGATTGTATTTAAAAGATATTGCAGAGGTGATCGACTCACATAAAGAACAGGAAAGTTATGCGCGGTTGGAAGGAAAAAATGTGATCACATTGAATATCGTAAAACGTCCGGGTGAAAATTTAATTGAAGCATCCGATAAAATTTCAGGGATCATTAAAGAGATGCAGGATGCGAAAAGATTGCCTCAGGAAGTTAAAATTAATATTACAGGGGATCAGTCCGAACAAACACGCAGCACCTTACATGATCTGATCAATACCATCATCATTGGGTTTATCCTTGTAACATTAATCCTGATGTTTTTTATGGGGGTTACCAACGCATTATTTGTGGCGGCATCTGTACCATTATCCATGTTCATCGCATTTTTATTTATGCCAACCATTGGTTTTACAATGAACATGATCGTGCTCTTTGCATTTTTACTCGCACTTGGAATTGTAGTGGATGATGCCATTGTAGTAATTGAAAATACCCATCGTTTATTTAAGAACGGACAGCGTGATATTAAAACCGCAGCTAAGATGGCCGTAGGTGAAGTGTTTTTACCGGTATTGAGCGGAACGCTCACAACTCTTGCTCCATTTATTCCCTTGGCCTTTTGGGAAGGGATCATTGGTAAGTTCATGTTCTTTTTACCCATCACATTAATTATTACTCTACTTGCGTCCCTTGTAGTGGCTTATATTATTAACCCGGTATTCGCGGTTGATTTTATGAAACCTCATATAGAGAATGAGAACGGCAGAAAATTTTCAAAGAACGAAAAAAGAACGGTGATCGCTTTGTTGGCCTTTGCTCTTTTATTTTATGTCAGTGGCAGCATAGCCATTGCTAATTTTATAGTATTCATTCTGGTATTTTTTTTACTGCATAAATTTTTTCTCGAAAAGATCATTAAAAGATTTCAGGAAAGAACATGGCCTGCTGTTCGTGATGCGTATTCAAAATTATTATTTCGTTTTATGAAACGTCCCTGGTTATCACTTTTGGGGACATTGGGATTGTTTATATTCTCAATTATTTTATTTGCATTAAGAAGTCCCAACGTAGTGTTCTTTCCACAAGGTGATCCCAATTTTGTATATGTGTATTTGAAATTACCTGTAGGTACTGATCCTGCTACTACCAATAAAGTAATGTTACAGGTAGAGGAAAAAGTGAATTCAGTATTGGGTGATTCAAATCCTTTAGTGAAATCAGTGATCACCAATGTTACAAAAGGAGTTACCGATCCTGCCGATCAGGACCAAAGTGATTATTCCAACAGGGGTAAGATCGCGATCTCATTTGTTGGATATCAGGAAAGAGAAGGGAAATCAACGATGGATTATTTAGTGGCCCTTCAAAATTTAAAATGGGATATTCCGGGAGCGGATATTACCATATCACAGGAGCAAGCCGGCCCGCCGGTTTCAAAACCAATCAATATAGAAGTGCGTGGCGATGATTTTGAAGAGTTAGTGAATAATGCCAACCGGTTAAAACGTTTCATCATCGAACAAAAAATTGCAGGAGTTGAAAATTTAAAATCGGATTTTGAAAGTAATAAACCGGAGATTGTTTTTAATATTGACCGTGAACGTGCCAACCGCGAAGGAATAAGCACCGGTACCATTGGTATGGAGATACGCAATGCGGTGTTTGGCGCTGAGGTGAGTAAATTTCGTGATGCTAACGATGAGTACCCAATTCAATTACGTTATCAATATGATCAGAGAAATAATATTGAAGCATTAAGGAATTTAAAAATTACATTCCGTGATATGAATATGGGCGGTGTTTTACGAAGCGTTCCTTTGTCTGCCTTCTGTGATATAAAATACAGCAATACATACGGAGGGATCAAACGTAAATCCCAAAAACGTGTGATCACTTTGTCTTCTAATGTATCAGCAGGTTACAATCCAAATGAAGTGGTTGCACAAGTGCAGGAGGCAGGAAAAGGATTTAAGATCCAGGGGAATGTTGAAGTTGCATTCACCGGTGAACAGGAAGAGCAAAAAGAGACAGGAGCATTCCTTGGCGGTGCCTTGCTTACTTCCTTGGGCTTGATCTTATTAATTTTAGTAACGCAATTTAATTCAGTAGGGAAACCATTTATTAT
>JBQTHQ010000110.1:0-26224 GCA_052389695.1 Bacteroidota bacterium
GGATCCCCTTTAACAGACCTTACTTCGGCTCCTTACAAACTACTTGTAAACGGTGATATAAGAGCTAAAAAGATTGTTGTTGAAACAGGATGGAGCGATTTTGTTTTTGAAGAAAATTACAAATTAAGAACGCTAGAGGAAATTGAAACATTCATAAAAGAAAATGGCCATCTGCCTGAAATTCCCAGTGCGGATGAAATAGAATGTAATGGAGGAGATCTGGGTGTTTTGGTAAAACTTCAAATGCAAAAGATTGAGGAGTTAACACTTTATATCATTGAGCAACAAAAACAAATTGATGAAATCAAAGTGAAACTAGAATAATCAAAATCATAAGCCTAAGAATATGCTCAGACAATTTAAAATATTGATTTTTTTAATATTATTAACTCTTGCAAAATTGCACGCACAAAATAGAGATAGTTTGATTTTTAAAAGGTTTACTTTTACAACTTCTGTATTTGATTATATTCCCAATAAATTAAACGCCATTAATTTTAATTTAGGTACAGAAATTTATTTGCAAAATTATAAATCTATTTCTGCTAATGTTGGTTTAATTAAATCTCAAGGGGCATCGAAAAGAAACCTTCGAATATCTTCTCTATCTACTAAAGGAATAAAAGTAGAAATCGAAGGAAAACATTTTATCAATAAACATAAAATTTTTCAACCTGCTATATTACTTTTTTGGTTCCATATTTTTCAATTTAAAACACAAAACCTTGAAAATACCGGTTACTATTTAACAGCTAATGTATTTTATCAAAATACCAGTACCGAAAGGCAAGAAATTGTTGCAAATATTGATAATAACCCCTTTCCAAATTCATATCAGTACAAACAAAACATTTATTCAGTAGAAAGATATGTTTATGGATTAAATGTCAAATTTGGATACCAGTGCATCAAGCAATATGGATTAACAATTGACTACGCTGTAGGTATTGGAGCTCAATATATTTCAAGTTATTCACAAAACAGAATCGGAACAGACAACGATTGGCCAAATTCAGAAAGAGATTTTCCATGGAATAAATTATTCGACCATGGGTCAGGTATATATCCCAATTTTATTTATCAATTAAAGCTTGGTTGGGCATTTTAGATACCAAATAATATACAAAAATTATTTAATGCATGATAATATAAAATAAATATGAAAGCTAGATTAATTACTCTATTGATTTTTATTGCGCTTAACACATATGCGATAGTAGATTTTAGCGCTACATATGTAATACCTCACACATATGGTCCGAGCTGTAATAACCAACAATATGTGGAAGTAGGATTTTTTACCAATTTTGAAACAAATAATGACCATTTTCAAATTCAAAGAACAAAAGATCCTAGCTGGTCTTGGGCCATTACAAATACTGCCCAATTTAATGGAAACATAAATGGCTGTGGAACTTGTGGATCAAAGCAATATACAATTCTTGATTACGGTCCTTTTGCCCCGGGTGAAGTTTGGTATTACAGAGTAAAAGCCACTTCCAACTGGATGGTGTATACTTATAAAGATTTAGGTACGTATATAAACAATATTCCTACTATAGTTAATTGGATCAATCAGGTAACAAGCAGTGTAACAGTAGGAAACTCTCCTAATACTGAATCCTCTTATAGTTGGTCTCAAGAAACCCGAGAAATGCATGGTGCAACAATTAACTTAATACCGACAGAGGTTTCTAAAATTTATTTAGAACAGAATAATAACAAAATAAGTTTTAACCTTAATCCCATATCAACATTTATTAATCTGGACATAAACATTGATAATCAAGGATATTTTAATCTATATAACGGTTCTTCAAATACCAGTTTTGTTTGGCAAAATTCTGCTTCTTATTTTTCAGGAATTGGTACGCACAATTTAAAAGTAAAGTACACTATTCCCAGCGGAACTATCTACCTACGGGAATATGAAGTTTATGTAGTTCCTAAGTCCGATGCTTTTTATAGAGATAATTATTGCAATACCATGAGAGTATGGAAAGGAAGCGATCCAGTTAATGGTATTCCTATAATTTTATCTGAAGGGTTTGATGCATACAATACAAAACCTGAGCAATATTACAGAGAAGCAGGAAAAAACTTATTTGATTGTCTGTTAAATAAAGGCTTTAATATATATGTAGTTAACTACAATCTAAATTCACAAAGTATAAGAAATAATGCGGCCGTTTTTCGGTCAGCTATTAGATATGTCTCTACTATTAATAATAAGTTAGTAATAGCTGTAGGTATAAGTATGGGAGGTATAATAAATCGATATGCTTGTACGAAAGCTGAAAATGATGGCAATCCATTACCCATCAGCAAATTTTTAACATTGGATGCTCCACACCAAGGTGCCGTAATTTCAAATTCTCTGCAAGACTGGCGAAAGCATGTTGTCCAAGGAGATGTCTTTTCTGAACATGCATCAAATAATGATGCTGCCAAAGAACTACTAAATTATAATGCATATGATCCGGGTAGTGCAATTCATACTGCTTTTTTTAACGAACTAAATAATTTGAATATTAATGGGTACCCACATAACGTACCAACCATTGGCGTTTCGTTTTCTACTTCTACTCCAAACCCCAATAGTGGAGAATGGTTGTATGTTCATGTTACTGGTGTTCCCGGCAACCAAAATCAACATTTTTATTTAACTCCCAATGAGCTTATTGCCGGATCATTTTTGCCTAGCGTAAATATAGATCCTGTACCTGTTTCAGATCCAGATTATTGGCTATTGCTAAATACAATTCGGCCTTTCGCCAATCCTACTGCAACAATAATACAATATTTAAACCCTACGTTTATTCCTTATAATAGTTCATTGGATAAAGTTAATGGAGTTTCGAAATTTAATATAACCATACAACCCGGTGCAACAGGTTATCATGATATTATACCAGCCGATATAATCGAACCTATTATTAATGTATTAATCAAAGAAGGCCTGTATCTCCAAAACAAAACAATTTCGGATACAAAAAATTATATAGCCAGTAATAAAATTGAAACAGGTTACAACGTAACATCAACCATACCAGCGGGGAATTTTGTATTAAACAACACTTCCATCGTGACTATGAAAGCTGGCAAGAGCATCTCATTAGCACCGGGATTTATAGCTCAGACTGGAAGCAATTTCATTGCTATGATAAGTCCAGTTTCATGCGATGGCACTACTGCACTTCAAGAAAGAAGTGTAGTACAAGAAAATTCTTATGAAAATGAGAATGGTAATAGTGCAAATACAGAAACTATTGTTGTAACAGACGCTGTATATAATGAGACAACTACCTCAACAATTACACGTTCAAAAACAAATGAATTAAAAATATATCCAAACCCCACCAATAGTTCTATTATTATTGAGACAGAAATGATCCCCAATAAAATAAATATTTATAATAACCTTGGGTTAATAGTGAAAGAACTTTCCGATTTTGAATCGGCATCTACTAAAATAGATTTTTCATCATATCCACAAGGAATTTATTTTGTAAAAATTGAAACCCAATATGGAATAAAACTGGAAAAGGTAATTTATCACCACTAGGATAAACTTTCACATAAGTTCCTAAATAAAAATGCTATTTTTGTAGTACTAAAATTTGCCCTTTTCAGGGCAAATTTTTTATTTACAAATGTCATTGCCAATTAATAAAGATACCTATCGCAACAAGATGAACACACTAAAATGTTGTGTGATCATCCCTACCCATAATAATGGGCAAACAATAGCCAAAGTAATTGAAGATGTACAAGCTTATACTTCAAATATTATCGCAATAAATGATGGTTCTACTGATTTCACAAGCGATATCCTAAAAAACATCAGTGATATTAAGGTTATTTCATATAATCCCAATAAAGGGAAAGGATTTGCTTTACGTATCGGTTTAAAACATGCTCAGGAAAAGGGATACCGTTATGTAATTACCATTGATTCGGACGGGCAGCATTTCGCGGAGGATATTCCCGTATTTATTGATAAAATTGAGCAGGAACCCGATTCACTTATTGTTGGTGCACGTAATCTTCATCAGGAAAATATGCCTAAAAAAAACACCTTCGGCAATAAATTTTCCAATTTCTGGTTCCGTTTTCAAACCGGTATCAATTTACCTGATACTCAATCAGGATACCGCCTCTACCCTATTGAAAAAATAAAAAACACCCGTTATTTTACATCCAAATACGAGTTTGAAATTGAAGTGATGGTAAAAGCTGCCTGGCGTGGAATTAATGTCACAAGTGTACCTATTAATGTATTTTATGCGGAAAAAGAAAAACGCATTACTCATTTTCGTCCTTTCCAGGATTTTACCCGCATCAGTATCTTAAACACATGGCTTACCATCCTGGCACTATTATGGTATAAACCACTGCAGTTCTTTAAAGGGTTAACAAAAAAAAACATACGGAGATTTTTCCATAAACACTTTCTTGATTCCAATGAATCTATTCTGAAAAAATCCATTGCCGTTGCTTTTGGTGTGTTCATGGGAATTATACCCATTTGGGGATATCAGTTTGTAAGCGCTTTAATACTTGCACACTTTTTAAAACTAAACAAAACAATAGTGGCTGTTGCAGCTAATATCAGTATTCCGCCAATGATTCCCTTAATATTATTTGGCAGTTTAAAAACCGGACAATTGATTTTAGGAAGGGATGTTACTGATAACATATTTAATTCCGATCTGACCTTGGAAACAATGAAACAGCATTTATTTGAATACGTCATTGGTAGTATACTATTTGCTGTAATAATGGCTATATTGCTGGGGTTAACAACCTACATTGTTTTAAAAATAATAGGAAAGAAAATATTGGTAAAAATGAATTGACTAAATACAATTAACGGGATGCGAAATCGTCAATCAACAATCGTAACTCGTAAATTTTAATGAGTATCCTTTTCACATATATCTATCGGCTATTAAAAAAACGAAGAGTTTTATTCTTCCTATTGCTCATTGCTACCCTTAGTTTTTCAGGATATTACGCTTCCAAAATTCAATTAGAAGAGGATATCACTAAAGTGATGCCTACTGATGCTAAAGTTGAACGTCTAAACACGATTTTTAAAAATTCTAAGTTTCTTGACAGATTGGTTGTAACTGTTTCACCAAAGGATTCCTTAGCGGAAGTGCTGCCTGATGAATTAATAGTTTTTACCGATAGCCTGGTTTCATCCATACAACAACTCCAACCTTTGCTTATCAAAGAGATCACTTACAAAGTAGATGATGATGTGATGTATGATGTGTACAACACTTTTATTGATAATCTCCCTGTTTTTTTAGAAGAAAAGGATTACAACACACTCGATCGGCTTATCACTCCTCAAACACTTGATTCTACACTTGAAAAAAATTACAACACTTTATTATCACCTGCAAGCCTAATATTAAAAAAGAATATACTTCGTGATCCCATTGGCATTACCCCCTATGCGCTCAAACGAATGCAAAATTTACAGTTCGATGATAATTTTGAACTGGAAGATGGTTATATTTTTACAAAAGATAAAAAGCACCTCTTATTTTTTATCACTCCTGCCGGTAAATCGTCTGAAACAGCAAAAAATGTGGAATTACTCTCTGCCCTGGATAGCATTATTAATAAAAACATTCTTTCAACACAAAATAAACTTTATGCAGAATATTTCGGTGGCACTGCTGTAGCTGTTGGAAATGCGATACAAATTAAAAAAGATGTAACACTCACGATCAGCATTACCATCATCGGTTTATTTTTATTTATTACATTTTTTTTCAGAAGGCTGGAAGTATTTTTTATCATCTTCGTTCCAGTTTTATTTGGCGCTGCCTTTTCTCTTGCCATTTTATATCTCTATAAAGGTGAAATTTCAGCGATTGCATTAGGTGCCGGTTCTATTATACTTGGGATAGCAATGGATTATACCATTCATTTTTACACCCATTTCAGGCATTTAAATTCTGCGGAAAAAACAGTAAAGGATCTTTCTTTCCCTTTAACATTAGGAAGTACCACTACTATCGGTGCATTATTAAGTCTCACATGTGTAAAATCTGAAGCTTTACAGGATTTTGGGATGTTTGCCGCTTTCAGCTTAATGGGAGCAGCATTGTTTACCCTGATCTTGTTTCCCCACTTCATGAGACACAGAAAAAACACGTTGCCTGTTCCTGCACACACACCCAACATCATTGAAAAAATTGCCGGATATACATTTGATAAGAATAACTACCTGATCGCATTTATTTTGATCATGTGTATCATTTCATTATTTACATCCCGGCATGTAAGTTTTGAGAGTGATATGATGAAAATGAATTACATTGATGAAAAGCTGGCTCGTGCGGAACAAAACCTGAATGCTATCAGCAATGTATCATTACGCAGCGTTTATCTTGTCTCGAGTGGAAAAAATTTGGATGAAGCACTCGCTAATAATGAAAAAAATTTGCCGCTGCTTGAACAATTAGAAAAGGAAAATACGCTTAAAAAATACTCCGGCATCAGCACCATTTTACTATCCAAGGCGGAACAGGAAAAACGGATAGAACGGTGGAAAAATTATTGGACACCTGAAAAGAAAGAAAAACTAAAAGCTGAATTGATCAGTAAAAGCGCCAATTACAAATTCAAAGAAAATGCTTTTGCAGATTTTTATGAATTGTTAGACAAAGATTTTAAACCGCTAGAAACAAATGCATTCAGAGGATTAAGGTCTTCTGTTCTTGACAATTATATCACTGAAAATAAAAATGAAACTACTGTAGTTACAATTATAAAAACAACCGCGGAAAACGAGGATAAAGTAGTTAATGCTTTTACTGAAAATGAAAACCTTGTTGTATTTGATAAAAAATTTCTGACCAATCGTTTTGTTTCGATCATTAAAAATAATTTCAACCTAATACTTGCTATTTCATCTTTACTGGTTTTGATCATGCTCATCATTTCTTACGGACGGCTGGAACTAGCCTTGATTACCTACATTCCAATGGTACTAAGCTGGTTATGTATTCTTGGTATTATGGGAGCTTTCGGAATTAAATTCAACATCATTAACATCATTGTTTCTACATTCATTTTTGGCTTGGGAGATGATTACAGTATCTTTATTACAGATGCGCTGTTAGGTGAATATAAAACCGGTCAAAAAAAATTAATGTCTTATAAAACCGGAATTTTTATTTCGGCAATCACTACCATGATAGGTATTGGCGTATTAATATTTGCTTCTCATCCGGCTTTAAAATCAATCGGGTTAATTACTATCATAGGTATGTTTTCTGTATTACTTATTTCGAATACGATACAACCTGTATTATTTAAGCTTTTAATTACCAACCGCACGAATAAAAAACGCGTCCCTCTTACTTTTTTAAGCCTGTTACAAACTGCATTTGCATTTCTTTGGTTCATTATTGGATGTATTACGTTGATCCCTCTCGGTTTTATCATTATAAAATTATTACCGCTTCCGCTTAGCATCCGTAAATGTATCTTTCATCAATTGCGTCATTATTATACAAAATCGATGATCTATGTAAATGTTCAGGTAAAGAAAAAGATCATTAACACAACGAATGAAACATTTGAAAAACCCGCAATTGTAATTTGTAACCACCATTCGGTAATTGATGCATTACTGATGCAATCGTTAAATCCAAAGCTAATTCTGATGGTAAATGACTGGGTATGGAATGATGCATTTATGGGGCCTATTGTACGTTTAGGCGGATTTATTCCTAAAGCAGCAGGATATGATGAAAATTTAATTAAAATTAAAGAATTGATAAATGAGGGGTATTCATTGGCTATTTTCCCGGAAGGTTCCCGTTCTGAAACAGTTAAAATAGGCCGTTTTCACAAGGGCGCATTTTATATTGCTGAACGATTGAACCTGGATATTGTTCCTGTTATTTTTCATGGAACAGCTTTTGTGCAAGGTAAAGAGGATACTCTTTTATTAAAACCCGGAAAGATTACTGTAAAATATCTGCCTCGAATTTTAGCTGGCGACAAATCGTTTGGAGAAAATTACAATGAGCGGACAAAAAAAATCAGTAAATACTTTAAAGAAGAATATGCAAAAATAAGGGCTGAAATAGAAACCGTTGATTATTATTTTAATTACTTATATAAAAATTATATTTATAAAGGCCCGGTTCTGGAATGGTATATGCGTATAAAAGTAAAACTGGAAGACAATTACAGGTTGTTTGAATCAGTATTGCCAAAAAAGGGGACTATTACGGATGTTGGCTGCGGCTATGGATTTTTACCATACATGTTGAATTTTATGAGTGAAGACAGAACTATTATAGGTATCGATTATGACAAAGAAAAGATTACAGTAGCCAATAATTGTTTTTCAAAAAACAAAAATATTTCGTTTTTCGATGCTGATGTAACTGAAAGTGAACTACCAGAAAGCGATGCATTTGTATTAAGCGACATTTTACATTATCTTCCGGTAGCGGAACAGGAGAAACTTATAACAAAGTGTATCCATACACTTCATCCAAACGGAATAATATTAATACGCGATGCTGATAAAAGTTTGAAAAACAGACATAAAGGCACACGCTATACCGAGTTCTTTTCCACTACCTTTGGTTTCAACAAAACAAAGAATAAATTGGAATTTGTTTCGGCTGATTTTATAATTGATATTGTTAAAAAATGCAATATGAAAATTGAAAAAATAGATAATACAAGGATGACATCCAATATAGTTTACATCATTAAAAACAATTAAGCAATGTCTATGTATGATGTAGTTATTATTGGCAGCGGACTTGGTGGTTTAGAAAGCGCCTATATTTTAAGCAAAGAGGGTTACAAGGTTTGCGTGTTGGAAAAAAACCGGCAATTGGGAGGCAGCTTACAGATTTTCGTTCGTGATAAAGCGATATTTGATACAGGGATTCATTACATCGGCGGATTGGATGATGGGCAAAACCTGAACCAGTGTTTTAAATATTTTAATATCATGAACAAACTCCATTTACAAAAAATGGATATAGATGGATTTGACCGGATCTCATTTGATAACGATCCCATAGAATATAAACATGCCCAGGGATATGACAATTTTGTAAAACAACTTTCACAACAGTTTCCCTCACAAAAAGAAGAATTAAAAACGTATGCGAAAAAACTTCAGGAAGTTTGTAATTATTTTCCATTGTATCAGTTAAGAGAAGATGATGCGCCGATCCTGGGCACAAAATACCTGGACGTAAATACAAAAGATTTTATTGCGTCCATCACTTCCGACATCAAGTTACAAAATGTATTGGCAGGCTCAAACCCTTTGTATGCCGGAAACGGGGACAAAACACCCTTATACGTACACGCTCTGGTTGTGAATACCTATATTGAAAGTTCATATAAATGTGTGGATGGAGGTTCACAGATTGAGCGATACCTGGCAAAAAATATAAAAGCGCAGGGAGGTGTAATTCGTAATTATTCTGAAGTAAAAAAAATAGTTGAAAAGAACGGACTTGTTACTCATGTTGAATTAGCAGACGGTGAGCATATTGAAGGAAAACATTTCATTTCCAATATCCATCCATCCAGCACTATGAATATGCTTGTATCGGATAAAATAAAAAAAGCATACCGCAACAGGATAAATAGTCTGGAAAATTCTGTTTCTACTTTTATTGTAGATATTGTATTAAAACCGGATACATTTCCATTTTTTAATCATAATTTTTACCATTATAAAAGAAACGATGTTTGGAATGGTATTAATTTTACCGGAAATCAATGGCCGGATGGCTACTGCATGTTTGTGCCAAAAACATCAAGATCCAATGAGTTTGCGGATAGCACCACCATATTAACCTATATGAAATTTGATGAAGTAAAACAGTGGGGAAATACCTATGCGACTATTCCTTATAATAGGGACAGCAGAGGTGAAGAATATGAAGCTTTTAAACAAGAACGCGCAGAGAGGCTAATAAAAGAAGTCGAAAAAAAATTTCCTAAAATACGAAGTTGTATTAAATCATTCACTTGTGCCACCCCCCTCACTTACCGTGATTATATTGGGAGCAAGGATGGTGGTTTATATGGTATAGAAAAGGATTATCGCGATCCTTTAAAAACCTTTATTTCACCAAGGACGAAAATACCCAACCTCTTCTTTACGGGACAGAATTTAAATATGCATGGAGTATTAGGAGTTACTGTAGGTGCTATCCGTACTTGTGGAGAATTTGTTGGACAAAATTACATCCTTCAGAAAATTAATAAGGCTTGAATTTATGTTTGTCTGCATAAACAGTATAAAAAAAATTAACTTTGCGATTTAATGCCCGGGTGGCGAACCTGCCGGCAGGCAGGACTGGCAGACACATAATAGCTTAATAATATGTTTGAAGTATATGCAATAAAAAGTATTAACAGAAATTATCTTTATGTAGGATTAACCAATAACTTTGACAGGCGGTTTAAAGATCATAACCAAGGATATAATAGAACGACAAAACCTTACACTCCATTCAAATTGATTTTAAAAGAAAAATATCCTAATAGAATTCAAGCAAGAAAAAGAGAAAAATATTTAAAATCAGGAATAGGAAAAGAATACTTGAAATCTTTTTAAAATGCCCGGGTGGCGAAACTGGCAGACGTGTACGCTTGAGGGGCGTATGTCGAAAGACGTAGGAGTTCGAATCTCCTTCCGGGCACTTTACATTTATTGAAACCATACTAGCTTTTTAATATACTATTAACCAAATAACAACAACATGAAAAAAATAATCTTTTTAAATCTATTTATCGTATTGATACTTTCTTCCTGCAAACCAGAAAGCAAACCTGTAGAAAATAATCCTATTGCCGATGCAAATATCTGGGCTGAGCAAATTGAAGCAAACACATCCCTTGTAAAACCTGAAGGCTGGGCAGAAGAAGACTGGAAAGCAGTAAATAAAAATGTAGATCAGGAAAAAATATTTAATACGATCGTTAATGCAGTGATCAGTGGAAAAGCAAAAGCCTATGATTTTTTTACAGATTCTGTTTTTACAGTTGACCAGGTAAAAGAACGATTGGGATCAGATATTAAAGCCGGAAACATTTCTTCTATACGTACAAGGGAAAAATGGAACTTTAACGAAGACGATTTTAAGCTGGAAAAACAAGTAACCCGTATTTATCTGTTTACCCCAAAGCTTGATGAAAATGGAGATATCTTAGGAGATAAAGCATTGTTTTATGTGAAATTGGACAACTAACATATTATTACCCCAAACAATAAGGCTCCGTATTAAAATGCGGAGCCTTTGTAATTATTAAATGTTAAAAGCATGGATACGTTTTTCAAAGAACTAAAAATAGTTGAACTGGCAAATGTGTTGGCCGGACCGGCAGTAGGTATGTTTTTTTCAGAACTAGGTGCCGAAGTAATTAAAATTGAGAACAGACTTACTAAGGGTGATGTTACCCGTAGCTGGAAATTACCTTCGGAAAATAAAACATCCACCTTTTCAGCATATTATGCATCTGTAAATTGGAATAAAAAAAGCCGGCTGCTTGATTTAACCACTAATGAAGGAAAACAAGAAGTTTATACACTACTTAAAAATGCGGATATTGTTATTTCCAATTATAAGCCGGGAGATGATAAAAAATTAGGAATGGACTATGAAAAAATTAAAGAGGTAAATCCTTCGATCATCTACGCACATGTAACAGGTTTTGGTGAAAACAATCCCCGCACGGCTTATGATATTGTACTTCAGGCTGAAACCGGGTATATGTATATGAACGGTTCTTCTGAAAATGTCCCCTCAAAAATGCCGGTGGCATTGATCGATATACTTGCTGCACATCAATTAAAAGAAGGTATTTTAGTTGCACTTATTAAAAAATTAAGAACCGGAAAAGGCTGTAAAGTTTCTGTATCATTATTTGATACAGCTGTTGCCTCTCTTGCTAATCAGGCAAGTAACTGGTTAATGGCCAGACACAATCCACAGCCCATTGGCAGCCTTCATCCTAATATTGCTCCCTATGGAGAAATTGTAACCACCAGTGACAATAAACAACTGGTACTAGCGATAGGCAATAATAAACAGTTTGAAACACTTTGTAAGATCCTAAATGCACCGGAGCTTTTGAGCTCTCATTTCACTTCAAATACCGACAGGTTGAAAAACAGAACAGAATTATACGAATTACTTAAAACTCTTTTCAAAAAACATCATTCAGCTGAACTCATAAAAGATCTGATGAAGCAAGATGTGCCTATAGGGTTGATAAGATCGGTTAAAGAAGTATTCGAAAAAAATGGTGTGGAATCGTTGATATTAGAGGAAAAACAAGATTCAGGAGAAAAAAGCAGACGCGTTAAAACGTTGATTTTCAAGCTGTCAACATAAATTTAAGAGGATTTGTTCACAAAAAAACGCCTAAATTCTCATTTTTTTTGTATTTTTGGTAGGTCTTAGCAAAGTATAAAACCGGCATGCGAAAAACGCTACTTTTTATTGTACTTATTACACTCCCCATATTGGTATCCGCACAGGCTATGCGCGGCTATAAAAGTAAAAGCAGACGGGGTGGGTTTACCACCGGTAAAAAGAAACCACGTATGGAATATGTGCTTGGACTTGGGGCTTCCAATTTTCTTGGTGAACTAGGCGGAGCTAACCAAATAGGAACCAACTTTGTAAAAGATCTGGAATTTTCCCAAACACGTACTTCGGGGGCTTTCGGGCTCCGCTACAAATTCAATAAACGTATGGCAGTGAAAGGTGGTTTTTACTACCAGATGTTAAGTGGCCATGATAATACAACCAAAGAACCCTTCCGCCAAAATCGCAACTTAAGCTTCCGTACAAATGTGTTTGAATTGTCAGTGCAATATGAACTCTATCTTACTAAGGAGCAACAAGGCCATTTGTATAAAATTAAAAATGCAAAGGGGATGAAAAATTATGATATGCAAGCTTATATATTTGTTGGTGTTGGAGGTTTTTATTTTAATCCAAAAGCAAAATACCAGGGCCGATGGGTGAGTTTGCAACCATTGGGTACTGAAGGGCAGGGCTTACCCGGAGGTGGAAAAAAATATTCACGTGTAAGTGTTTGTATTCCTTATGGTATTGGAGCTAAATATGCCATTAATAAAGACTGGAGTGTTGGGCTTGAGGTAGGAATAAGAAAAACTTTTACTGACTATATTGACGATGTGAGTACGGTTTATTATGATAAAGCTGCTTTAACTGCTGCTCGGGGTAAAGAAGCTGCTTATCTAGCAGACCCTTCCCTTTACAGACTACCTCCGGAATATGGAGGGAATAATACAACAAACCATCAGGCAGGTGCAGGTCAGCAACGTGGCGACCCTAAAGACAAAGATGCATATATGTTTATTAACGTTACTATTGGATACAAAGTACCATACAGACGCAGAACCCGTTCTAAATTCTAAACTTATTTAACCAAAAATTATTTAAGCCTCGAACCCATAAAGTTTGAGGTTTTTATTTGAACAATAAATACCATGAAAAAACTATTCTTATTATTCTGCTTTATCAGCTTGACATTTCAAGTGAATGCCCAGGAAAAAAATCAAATTGAAAAAAAATATGAAATGAAAACCTATTATCTGGTTTTCTTAAAAAAAGGCCCTAATCGCAACCAGGATTCAGCAACTGTGTCTGAAATTCAAAAGCAACACATCGCTCATCTTGATAAAATGGATGCTGATGGCAAATTATGCATGGCAGGGCCTTTAATGGAAGACGGAGACATCCGTGGTATTTGTGTGTATTATACAGCTACAAAGGAAGAAGCGGAAAAACTAGCGAAAGAAGACCCGGCTGTAAAAGCAGGAAGATTAACAGTAGAGATCCACCCTTGGTATGCTGCGAAAGGATCAGTCCTAAAATAACTGCAATTATTTTGCTTTACACATATCAATGAGCGCTTGTTTTGCCTGTTGATGACCCATATCAGCCGCTTTACGAATATACTCACAGGCTTTATCGCTTTGCTTCAGAAGATGATATGTAAAACCGATATTATAAATAGCATCTTTATCCTCCGGATTAATAGCTTGCACCGCTTCAAAATCTTTTAATGCCAGGTCCAGTCTTCCGGATTTACCATATTCAATTCCCCGGTTATTATAAGCCCCATCATATTTGGGATTGATCTTAATGAGCTTTGTATACTCAGCAATGGCTTCCTCTCCCCTGTTTTGCATATCATAAATGATCGCACGATAATAAAGCGCATCTGTGTAAACCGGATCCAATTTTATTGCATAATCAAGATCAGGAAGTGCTTTATCATATTCTTTTCGCTGATAATACTGTAATCCACGCTGGAAATAAAGCTTTGGATCCTGAGGAGTTTTCTTTATTTTTTCTGTGATACTTTCTACGCTACTTTCCTCGGTAGCTTTCATATTTTTTAATAACAATGCTCTGTTTCCTACGGCATCCGGATTTGTGGGACGAAGTGCTAATGCTTTATTAAAATCTGTCAATGCAGAATCATGAATATTAAGCATTGCATATGCAGTAGCGCGATTATTATACGCATCGAATATGGTATCATTCATTGACAACACCCTGTTAAAATAACCGATCGCCTCCCTGTATTTTTGTTGTTTTACATACACTGCACCCACCATTTGAATAGGTTTATAATCTTTGGGGTCCAATTGCATATTGTACACAAAATCAACCAAAGCTTCATCAAATCTATTGTCCTTATACAATTCGTTTCCACGATTATAATGCATCAATAAACACGTTGGATATTTCGCCAATACATCTGCATAAAAATTCAAACTGCCATCCCAAACTTTACAATAAGCAAAGGTTTTTGCAGGCAGCCAAAGACAATACATTCCGAATAAAATGTAAACTATAGTGGTTGCTGATTTCATGTTTTTTTTCAAAAAAATGACCAGCTTATCCAACGTATAAGCCATCAGCAAAAAGAAACCAATGGAGGGTATGTATGCGTAACGATCGGCCATGGAAGCTCCACCCACAGGTAGTATTTGCAATACAAGAAAAATAGTAATGAGGAAAAATCCAAGTGAAAAAAAGATGATCCTCGTATACTTTAGGGAATAAAATGCCAGGGCTGCAATAGCGGCAACAGCTACCGGAAAGAACCAAAAATACGAGGCTATTGTATTGTTTTCGGGTTTAGATGGATAGGGATAAAATCCACATAAGTTAACAGGAGCAATTAATTTTTGAAAATAAGCAATTACCGTATAGGTAACAATTCTAAATCGTTCGGACGCTGTATAAGGAATATCAGGTTGCACTGAACTTCCCTGCATTTTGACTGCAAGTAAACCAAAAAACACGGCTATAGCAAAAAATGGAAGCTTTTCGATAATTGTTCTTTTATCAAATTTCCGGTTTTGAAAAAAATCGATCAAAACAATTACTCCTGCTAAACTCACCGCCATCCCTTTTGAAAGACAGGATATAACAAAGAATAGAAGCGAATAGTATAAATGTTTTTTCTGCGTGTTATCGGAAGTATATCTGATATAATTAATCAGTGATAATAAATAAAATAAGGTATAAAGCAGATCTTTTCGTTCCGAGATCCATGCCACACTTTCAACGTGTATGGGGTGAATTCCGAAAAGCAACATGGTAATAAATGAAATAAAATAATTTTTAGTTAGCAGGAAAATAAAATAAAATACAAAGGCAGTAATAAGCAAATGTAAAATAAGATTATTGATATGATAAGGAACGGGGTTATCCATCCCAAACAACTGGTACTCAATGGCATAACTAAGCATGGTAAGCGGATGGTAATTCCCTTGTTCTTCCTGTGTAAATATATGCTTCAGATTCTTCCCATTCAGCGCTTTCAGATAATCATTCTCAAAAAGATAAGCTCCATCATCCCAGCCTCTGATAAAATCACCGTTGATACAGGATGAATATGCGATTATTGTAAGAACAAGAATACCGGCAAAAAAGAGCCGTTTATTTTTGTCTGTAAGTGTGCTTACTAAGCTCATTTATGAAATAAATTTACAATGCAAGTTATAAAAATAAATGATTTTAACCCGAATAACGCAATAGAAAATATATTTGTTTAGAAGAGTTGTTTTATTGCGTTTCGGGATAATCCGGATGCTATTTCACAATCTCGCACACTGCGCATTAGCCGCATTTCATTTCTAATGCGCGATCCGGTTTAAAAACTTAACTTTGTATAATTATGAAGGATCTTTTTTATACAATATTAGTGGTTTGGATCGTCTGGAGGATCGTTAGCAGCATTAATGCATACAAGTCCAAACAACCCAATAACCAACCACATACAAAACGAAAAGATGGTGAAACCTCTGTTGATTATATCCCTCCCACAAAAAAGAAGATCAGTGATGATGAAGGGGAATATGTTGATTATGAAGAGATGAAGTAATTATTCCTTGGTCATTTTACGCATTAACTTGTAAAACATATTTGGGAAAAACTGTTTTACATACACCGAGAAGATCTCATAATTACCCACATACTTATGATCCCGGTTACTTTTTAAAGCCTTCACAATCTTTTTAGCACATTCTGCTGCCGACATTCCTTTTTCCTGGGCATCGCTTTTAATACCATATGCAGTTCCATCTTCTTTTAACAACTTAGTACTTACATCGGTATTGATAAATCCCGGAGCTACGATCAGAACTTTTACATTATCAGTATACAATTCCTGACGTAAGGATTCAAAATACCCGTAGAGGGCATGTTTCGACGCAGCATAAGCGGTATACAGCGGCATTCCATATTTACCCATTATACTTGTTACAATAACCAACTTCCCGCTTTTCTGTTTTTGCATTTGCTTTGCAACCGCTTTCGTAAGATTAATGGTCCCAAAAAAATTGATCTCCATTACTTTTCTATCGATCTCGGTTGGAGTATTCACACCTTTGGTACGATGTCCAATGCCACTATTATTGATCAACACATCAATACGCCCAAACTGCTGAACAACACGATTTACTTTTTCATCAATACCAATAGTATTTTCCAGGTCTAATGGAAGTATCAAAATATTCTTAGGATCTAATTTACAATTTGAAGCAACCCTTTTTAATTCTTCCTCTCTGCGTGCGGAAATAACAAGTTGAGCACCTTCATTTGCACAAGCATAAGCCAATGCTTCACCAATACCTGATGATGCACCGGTGATCCAGATCACTTTATTTTTTAGTGAGTGCATATTATTTACCAATCCAATTACTTACCATTTTATCATTCTAATAAACCATCAAACTTCTCAATTCCCTTTTCCTCATCATACATTCTCTTGTGAAAGGTTTATATTTTCTTGGAATCATGAAGCTAAGGTTTGTTTTTCACTTCTCATTACTTATGACTTATTACTTTTTCTACTTCTTATTCTTATCCTGAAAATCCAGTGAAGTAATACCAATTGCTTTTAAGAAACGTTTTATACTGATTTTTAATGTTTCTTTTATTTCGGTAACGGCAGTTTTTGTGATGCTTTCATCCGGACGAGTTTTAAAACGTGAGTCGCGATATACAAAATCTTTACCCGCAGGGGTATAATAATAAGCATAAAATGATTTACGACTTTCGTGGTCAGGGATATTGATCCTTGAATACCCATGATAGGATGTTTCATCCGTTACCATGATCACTGCACGGTTGAAATTAGGCATAACGCATTGAATGCGATTTTTCACTCCCTGGTCCCATAGCTCCAAACCACCGCCATATTCATCTTTCCAGTGTTTATTTAGATAAACAAGCAAGTTGATCCTGCGGTGTAATTTCGCTGCCGGATTCATATTGATGTCCACATGAATATCTACAAAGCTACCCGGGCCGCCCTGATGAACGCCAGAACCTAATGCATCATACGTAGAAGTTAAATTTTCAATACCCGTGATCTTACTCATCCACTGATACATTTCAGGAGTATTCAACAGATCGCGCACCTGATTAAAACGCGGATGAAAACGATCAAAATGATATTCTTCCGATTTATTTTCATTGATGCTTTTGCGTTTTACATTCAATGCAGTGAGCTTAGGGAAATTATCATACAGTGTGTTTGCAATATCCTCCACAAAAAAATTATCTAACACCACATGCTTACATGGTTGAGCAGTTTCAAATTGTTGTTGCAATTCTTTTATTTTCTCTTCTCTTAAATAGATTGGGTTGATCGAGTTCTTCATTGTTCTGAATTGTAAGTATGCAAAAATAAGCAAATAAGTACAATAAGTTTCAAGAGTCCTGCGTTCAAATAAAGAAAGGAGGTAAAAATGAAAATCATTTTAAATTCATTCGTTTTTTTAACAGCGATCAATTTTTCTTTCGCACAATGCGCTCCAACTTCTTTAATAAACACTACACCAAATCCCGTTTTAAGTAATAGGATCCAAAGACCTTTTCCGATAAGCGTACCGCATGTTCGGGAAGCAGATGTAATGTGGAGCAAACGCATCTGGAGAGTAATTGACCTGAGAGAAAAGTTAAATCACCCCTTGTATTATCCTGTTGAACCAACAACGTCTTTAACAAGCCTGTTTGATGTATTTAAATGCGCCATCCTGGAACATGATCTTGTTGCATTTGCTAATCCTCTATTTGATGATGAATTCACCAAACCTATGAGTAAACAGGAAGTTCAAAATATGTTAGTGAAATGGGATTCAACGCACCAATCAGAAGATGTAAATAATCCGGGTGAATATATTTATACTCCGCAAAAAACAGAGATCACAGCTGCAAATGTTCATCAGTACTGGATCAAGGAAGACTGGTTTTTTGATAAAGAGCGTTCGGTAATGGAATCAAGGATCATCGGTATTTGTCCATTAGTTGAAAAAATAGCAGAAAATGGCGATGTAGTTGGGATTAAGCCACTATTCTGGATCTATTTTCCAGATGCAAGACCTTATTTGGCAAAAGCTGCATCTTTTAATTCACATAATGATGCCGAACGTATGAGTTTTGATGAATTGTTTGTTAAGCGAAAATTTTCCAGTTATGTATATAAAGAATCGAATGTATTCGATCGATCTATAGCGGATTACACCCGGGGAACGGACGCATTGCTTGAATCAGAAAATATTAAAGAGGATGTTTTCAAATATGAAAGTGATCTGTGGCATTATTAGAAAAGGGACGGGTGTCGAAGGCCGAGTGACGGGTATTTTTAACGTCCCATTCGTCCCATGTCCCTCGACCCTTTTAGTCACAAGCTCTTCTCAAAAAAAGTTCTAAAGGATACATCGCTTTAAAAACTGTGATGCAATGTTTAAAAAAATCTTTTGATAATACTTCTTTGTCCTTCAGATCATGTACCACAATAAAACTTTTATTTTTCAGAATCTCAATTTCAGGATGCTCTTTATCATATCCTTTAGGAACAGTTTTTAATTTATCCTCATCTGATAATCCTCCAAAGAATTTTTTAAAATCTTTATGCGCAAGTATCTTTTTAAATTCATTTGCATTGTAATCGATCTCCTGTCTTATCGCATTTAATTGTGGGGGTTCCGGCCTCCAGGTCCCACCTGCTAAAAAAGAAGCTCCCGGTTGTACATGAATATAATATCCGGGGGAAAAAGATTTTTTACCTCCCGGCGAAATGGTTGCAGCTAAATTGGTTTTATATGGTGTTTTATCTTTTGAAAAACGAATGTCGCGGTTAATCCGGAACATACATTTTTTTGCTTCCAGATGTTTAATTGCCGGATCGAACTTCGAAGCGGATATGATCAGTTCTTCAACTAACACTTCAAAATCTTTTTTTGCTGCTTCATACAAAGATCGATTTTTATCAAACCACTCTTTGTTATTATTCTTTTTTAACTTATTTAAAAAATCAAATGTTGTTGGCTGGATCATGCTATATCAATTAAAAACGTCATTGCGATCCGTCTTGGGCGGATCGCAATGACGTACCTTTATAATCTAAATAATTCTACTTTTTAATAATCACTTCTTTCTTAGGAAGACTGTCTTTAATACATACTTTGATCATTTTTTCATCCTTTCCTTTGCAACATGCTTCGGTTTTCATTTCGCACTCTTCTTCCATTCTACATGCTTTTTCTTTTTTACAACAATTATCCTCACGCATCATCATTCCTTCCGAGCAGCCATTTCTCATCATCATTTTAGTACATCTTTTTGCTTCGACACGGCACTCTTTTTTCATCTTATTCGGACCACAACCTCTGCAACAAATTGCGCAACATGCAGAGCAGATCATTAACCCTAAAATAGTTATTACTATTGCTACAGAGCCATAAGTAAACCATTTACTTACTTGTTGTTTGGTGATGTACACCAATAAAAAAATTGCTGCGATCAGTACAAATAATTCTACCGATAACAAAAGAGCTAGTTTACAGAACATGAGTTTAGAGTTTAGGTAAATACTAAATAAATGCGTCAATCAAATTTACGCAAAGAACCAATCGTTAGACATCTCAAGAGTCGTATATTTGTGAAAGTTTGTTAAAACAATATGGATTCATTAACACATGTGGTTTTAGGTGCTGCTATTGGTGAAGCGGCATTGGGCAAAAAGATCGGCAGAAAAGCTATGCTTTGGGGTGCTTTGGCTGATACTATCCCTGATTTTGATGTATTTGCTTCTCCTTGCTTTACAGATGCACAACAATTACTTGTTCATCGTGGAATTACACATTCATTTTTATTTGTGATCATGATGTCGCCTTTGCTAGGATGGTTATTCAGCAAATGGTTCAAAAGATCAGAAGTAAATTGGAAAAGCTGGTCCTGGTTATTTTTCTGGGGGATGTTCACCCATATTTTTATTGACGCGCTGACTGCATATGGAACAGGTTGGTTTGAGCCCTTCAGCAGTTACCGTGTTTCATTCAATACTATTTTTGTGGCAGATCCATTTTATACCATCCCTTTTTTAATATGCGTAATTGTTGCTCTGATCGCTAAAAACGGTTCACCTAAACGTATAAAATGGAATAGGGCCGGATTGATCATTAGTTCAGTGTATTTACTTTTTACAATACTGAACAAATGGCACGTGCATGATACCGTGAAGGAAGCTATAAATAAACAAGCTATCCATGTAAATGATGTTGTAACCACTCCTACTCCGTTAAACAACTTTTTGTGGATGAGCTTTGCACCCGATAGTTCAGGTTATTGGTTTGGTTATTATTCTGTTTTCGATAAAACGGATATTGATTTTTATCACACAAATAAAAACGATTCTTTGCTTAAGCCTTTTCAACATGAGGAGTCCGTAAAAATTTTGAAGCAATTTTCAAAAGGGTATTATGTAATTTCAAAAATAGATTCTGTCGTTTACTTTAATGATATCCGGTTTGGTCAAATGGGCAGCTGGGATCAACCTGATTCTACATTTGCTTTTTCATTCCTGTTAAATAAAAATGCTGACAATTTAATGGCATTGAACCGGACTAAATTCAAAACATCTATGTCCGATGCATTGGCTGCATTGATTAATAGGATAAAGGGAAAATGACAATACCCTTCATACTCCAAGATAAAAATTCGCTACCTTTGCAGCTCGCCCGAATGAACGAATCATTCGTTCGGGCGGGCCTTAATTTTTAATAGAATGATCTCAGTAAATTCAGTAACAGTATCGTTTGGAGGGTATGATCTGTTTGACAATGTTAGCTTTTTAGTAAACCCTAAAGACAGGATAGGCCTTGCAGGAAAGAATGGTGCAGGTAAATCAACAATGCTTAAATTATTGGCAGGAGAGCAAAGCCCTACCAAAGGCGAAATTTCCAAACCAAACGATTGCAGGATCGGGTATCTGCCGCAGGACATGATCCATCAACATGGGCGTACCGTATTTGAAGAAACAGCTACCGCATTTCAGGAAATTCAAAAACTCGAAAAACGATTAGAAACAGTTTCACACGAATTAGAAACACGTACCGATTACGAAAGTGATGCGTACATGAATTTAATTAATGAACTGACCGATATAAATAACCGTTTAGATGTCATTGGAGCGAACAATAAAGAAGAAGAGATCGAAAAAATATTAAAAGGCCTTGGCTTTGAACGTACTGATTTTCATAGGCCTACAGCTGAATTTAGTGGTGGATGGCGGATGCGAATTGAACTGGCAAAAATTCTTTTACAAAAACCCGATATCCTTTTACTGGATGAGCCTACCAATCACCTGGATATTGAATCCATTCAATGGCTGGAAGAAACCATGGAAACGTTTGCAGGTTCGGTGATGTTGATCAGTCACGATAAACAATTTTTAGATACAGTAACAAAACGAACCATTGAAATTTCCAATCAAAAAATTTACGATTATAAAACCAATTACTCCCGTTACCTTATTTTACGCCAGGAGCGAAAAGAACAACAGGAGAATGCTGCTAAAAATCAGCAAAAAGTAATTAATCAAACCGAAGTGCTGATTAATAAATATCGTGCGAAAGCAAGTAAAGCTGCTTTTGCACAATCTCTTATTAAAAAACTGGATCGCATGGAAATTGTGGAAGTGGATGAAGGAGATAATTCAGCAATGGCATTTCGTTTTCCTAAGCCTGCTCTTTCGGGAAAAATTGTGGTAACGGTTGAAAATGCCGGTAAGGTATACGGACAGAAACGGATTTTTAAAGATGCTAATTTCATTTTAGCAAAAGGTGAAAAAATTGCTTTAGTCGGAAGAAATGGTGAAGGAAAAAGCACGATGATGAAAATGATCGCGCAGCAAATTAATGATTACGAAGGAACAGTTCAACTAGGGCATAATGTGATGATGGGATACTTTGCTCAGGATCAGGCAGAAAAACTGGATCAAAACAAAACTGTTTTTGAAACCATTGATGAATTAGCCGTTGGTGAGCTTCGTAAACAGGTACGTACCATGCTGGGATCATTTTTATTTGGGGGTGATGATATTGATAAAAAAGTAAGAGTATTGAGTGGTGGAGAACGTGGACGTTTGGCATTGTGTAAATTATTACTTCAACCCTATAATCTATTGGTATTGGATGAGCCTACCAATCACTTGGATATTCGTAGTAAAGAAGTATTGAAAAAAGCCATACTTGCTTATGAAGGAACTGCTATAATTGTTTCCCACGACAGGGATTTCCTGGCAGACCTTACAGAGAAAATGTATGAATTCCGTAATGGTGAAGTAAAAGAACATTTGGGCGGCATTGGAGAATTCATGGAAAAAGTAAAGATGGATCGTTTAAATGAAATGAATACAAAAAATCCTTTCGTAAAAGCCAAAACGGAAGCAAAAGAAGAAAAGCCAAAAGTTGATCCCCGTATTGAAGAACGTGAAAAAGAATTAAAACAGCTCAAATCCCAGATCATTAAATCAGAAAAGGAGATTGAACGTTTGGAAAAAGAGATTAAGATCTTTGACGAGAAACTTTCTGATCCTGATCAATATCAAACAGTAGTTAATGATAAAGAAACCTTTGCAAAATACGAGCAAATGAAAAAACAACTGGAAACGGAGATGCAGAATTGGGAAAGCTTACAGGGGAAGTTGTAAATAAATTTGGTTCCTATTAAAACATTTTCATATATTTGCCACCGTAATGATAAACAACACACATATACATCATCATCATACTTCCTCAAAAGGGTAAGCAGATGCTGTATTGCGTAAATTAAAGAACTAATTATAACAATATATATCAAAGGGCTTACCAAACAGGTAGGCCCTTTTTAATTCCCCCTCTCCCTTGGGAGAGGGATGGGCTGAGGCAACAAACAAACAAACAATGGAAACAAAACTAAAGATTGCCATTCAAAAGTCAGGTCGTTTAAATGAAGATTCAATTAAACTATTAAAAGAGGCCGGAATTGAATTTAATAATGGCTTAAACAAACTGAAAGCGGAAGCCTATAATTTCCCAATTGAAGTATTCTTTCTTCGGGATGATGATATTCCTCAATATGTGGAAGACGGCGTTGCTGACATTGGCATTGTGGGTGAAAATGTAGTACTTGAAAAAAACAAGGAAGTAAAAGTCATCGATCATTTAGGATTTGGGAAATGCCGCTTATCGATCGCTATTCCTAAAGATGATAAATACAAAGGTATACAGGACCTGCAAGGTAAACGAATTGCTACCAGTTATTCTGTTATACTTTCAAAATTTTTAAAAAAGCATAAGATCACTGCCGAAATTCATGAGATCAGCGGTTCAGTAGAGATTGCTCCCGGTATTGGCTTAGCGGATGCCATTTGCGATCTGGTAAGCTCCGGAAGTACTTTATTTACTAATGGGTTAAAAGAAGCAGAAGTAATTTTGAAATCCGAGGCTGTATTAATTTCAAATAAAAAATTAACAAAACAACAGGAATCTATTTTGAATAAATTACTGTTCAGGATCAACGCGGTAAGAAAAGCAAAAAATAACAAATACATTTTGATGAATGCACCGAATAAAAGCCTGGATGCCATTATTAAAATTTTACCCGGCATGAAGAGCCCAACGGTATTACCCTTGGCAGAAAAAGGCTGGAGTTCTGTTCACAGTGTGGTAAATGAAAATGAATTCTGGGAAATAATTGAAAAACTAAAAGAAAATGGTGCACAGGGAATTTTAGTGGTGCCTATTGAGAAAATGATACTATAAGCCTCCCCCAAGCCCCTCCAAAGGAGGGGAGTTGGAGTGCTTAATTTACTATAACAATTCCTCCCCTTTGGGGAGGTTAGGAGGGGCCAATGAAAACAATAAACTATCCAAATAAGTCCGAATGGGCTGAACTGTTAAAGCGGCCGGTGATGGATGTTTCATCGCTGGAAACAACTGTTGCTGCTGTGCTTGCAGATGTGAAAACCAATGGAGATTCTGCTGTAAAAAAATATACACTGCAGTTTGATAAAGTTCAGATTAATAATTTATTAGTGACTGAAACTGAATTTGTTGAGGCAGAAAAAAAAGTTTCTAAAGAATTAAAAGCTGCTATTCAGTTAGCAAAAAGTAATATTGAGAAATTTCATACTTCACAAAAAGAAGAATCCAAAATTATTGAAACTGCTACCGGTGTGAAATGTTGGAGAAAATCAATTGGAATTGAGAAAGTAGGATTATACATTCCCGGAGGTTCGGCACCTTTATTCTCTACGATTTTAATGTTAGGTGTTCCTGCTACTATTGCGGATTGTAAAGAGGTTGTTTTATGTACTCCCCCTACTCCAACTGGTGAAGTTAATCCTGCTATTTTATACACAGCAAAATTAGTTGGTATTAGCAACGTATTTAAAATAGGTGGTGTACAGGCAATTGGAGCAATGGCGTATGGAACACAATTTATTCCTAAAGTGTATAAAATATTCGGGCCTGGTAATCAATACGTAACCTGTGCAAAACAACTGATCAATAAAGAAGGTATAGCAATTGATATGCCTGCCGGACCATCAGAAGTAGCTATCCTGGCGGATGAGAGCTGTGTTCCGGCATTTGTAGCTGCTGACTTACTTTCACAAGCAGAACATGGCGCAGATTCGCAAGTAATTTTGGTTTCAGATAATGAATCTGTAATTACTAATGTGCAAATTGAATTAAAAAAGCAATTGGAACAATTACCAAGAAAAGAGTTGGCATCAAAAGCCCTAGAAAATAGTAAAGCTATTTTGGTAAAAGATAAAACTGAAGCGATTGAATTATTAAATGAGTATGCACCGGAGCATTTAATTATTGCTTGCAAAGATGACGAGCAGATTGCCGGAAAAATAGTGAATGCAGGTTCAGTATTTCTTGGAAATTATTCCTGCGAAAGCGCCGGAGATTACGCTTCAGGCACTAATCATACCTTGCCAACTAATGGTTATGCAAAAGCATACAGTGGTGTTTCATTGGATAGTTTTGTAAAGAAAATTACTTTTCAAAAATTGACAAAGCAAGGAATTGAAACTATTGGAAATGCAATTGAATTAATGGCGGAGGCAGAAGGGTTGCAGGCGCATAAAAATGCAGTCACTCTAAGATTAAAAGATTAATAGCTCCCCTCCTTTTAGGAGGGGACAAAGGGGTGGTATACTATGAATTTACATAATAACATAAAATTAAAAGGAAGACGAAAAGAACTAAGAAACAATTTGACTTCTGCTGAAGCGTTAATGTGGACATTATTAAAAAATAAGCAAATTAAAGGAAGAAAATTTAGAAGACAACAGAGTATTGGCTGTTATA
>JBQTHQ010000111.1:0-6976 GCA_052389695.1 Bacteroidota bacterium
GTCCAATGGTAGGCTGAATGATATTTTCCAACAATCGCATTTCATTGGGTTTAGAAATACCGGCCTCGAAAATACCCAGGTTATGTTCTGCATTTATTTGCCAAACCGAAAGTGGAACTCCAACCTGCGAGTTAAAACTTTTAGGGCTGCGAACACTGTTTTTATCTTCCCGTATCAATTGATACAGCCATTCTTTCACAATGGTTTTTCCATTGCTTCCTGTGATGCCTACCACCGGAATTTTAAATTGACCTCGGTGATAAGCTGCCAGTTGCTGCAATGCAAGTAAAGTATCTTTTACTAAAATAAAATTTGTATCAATAAACTGGCCTGAATCCTGAGGTAAAACAGAGACCACAAAATTGCGAACACCTTTTTCATGCAGATCTCTTATATAAGTATGGCCATCATGCCGTTCCCCTACAATGGCAAAAAACAAAGAGGTTTCCGCAGTGCTCATGTTACGGCTATCGATGAGCAGATTTTTAATAACAGTATTTACATCACCCTTTCCGGTGATGGTTCCATTTACTATTGATGATATAGTTGATATCGTATATTTCAATTATTAATTTGTTTAAAATTTCCTGCCACTAAGGCTCAAAGACTCTAAGTTACACAAAGATTTTTTTTCTTAGTGATTCTTCGTGACATTGTGACTTTGTGGCATTAAAATATTTTATCTGGTTCTAATTGTAGAGCCTCCATAAAAACAATCCCTGCAAAGCGGTTCATAATTATTCTTTTCTCCTAATACAACTAATTCTTCATCTTCAGAAATGCGATGCGAATGATTGGCAATATTTCCGCAGCGCATGCAAATGGCATGAACCTTTGTAACATGTTCGGCAATAGCCAGCAAAGCAGGGACAGGTCCAAATGGCATTCCTAAATAATCGGTATCCAAACCTGCAACAATAACCCGAACGCCACTATTTGCAAGTTGATTACAAACAGTTACCAAACCATCATCAAAAAATTGTGCTTCATCTATTCCTATAACATCCACCTCATTAGCAAGTAAAATTATATTTGCCGATGCGGGGACAGGAGTGGAATGGATCGAATTACTGTCATGTGATACCACTTTAATATCATCATAACGTTTATCCACAACAGGTTTAAAAATCTCTACTTTTTGTTTTGCAAATTGTGCCCTTTTAAGCCTGCGGATCAATTCTTCTGTTTTACCGGAGAACATGGACCCACAGATCACTTCTATACAACCTTTACGTTTATGTGTATGTATGGTATTTTCGAGGAACATCACCAGAAATGCTTGCTTAAATCTTTATTTTATTATTCACAATTTTGATGTATTTTTATATAATAAAGAATACAATACCGATAGACAAATACACGTTGTATTTCGGTATTAACCATTGTAAAGTTCAAAATTTTTGAACTAACAATGGATATAACAAAACTAATCAAAAAAGCGTTGTTATTTTTACAGGGTAAAATAATAAACTATGGATAAGTTTAAGGTCAGGAAAGAAATTGCCGCATTAATAGATAGTATCAAGGAACATTCCGATAATATAGGAGATAATAAGCATGTGCCTCAACTGGAATTGGAACTGATCCTTAATAAGATCAAGAATTTGTATGAAAAGTCAATTGTTTTTAATCATTTGAATACCCTTCCTGAAAATCCGCAGGTAAATGAAACAATTTCGGCTTCTGATAAAAAAGATATTCCATTAAAACCGGGGTCTTCAACATCTATAACTCCTGTTGATCTTTTTGGCAGTGAATTACCTCCGATTACTGAAAAACAAAAGCCGGAAAAACGGATCGAAAAAAAAGAAGAAAAGCCGGTCATAAATAAAATTCAAAAGCCAGCCATTTCCGATCTCAAGTCAGCCATTGGCATTAATGACCAGTTTCAATTTGCTAATGAATTATTTGCAGGAAGCATGCAGGAATATGCAATTGCTGTTCAGCAATTAAATACAGCCGAATCGCTTGAATCTGCAATAGACTATTTTAGTAATTTACAGCAATTGTATAATTGGGATGAAAAAAATGAAACTGCCAAACGCTTGCTTGACCTTATTGACAGAAGATATAGTGTGTAGAGAATTCCTATGAAAAAAGCTCTCTTTATCTTATTACTTTATCTCCTTATTACCTCATCACTTTTTTCACAAGAAATAAAAAAAAGCGAAGCCTGGCAGTATGCCCGAAAAATAGTGGACACCATGGCTTCTGAAAGCATGCATGGCCGAGGTTATGTGAATGATGGGGATAAAATTGCTGCAAATTATATGCGGACTGAGTTTAAGGCGCTAGCGTTAAAATCCTTTACGGATGACTATTATCAGAAGTTTAATTTATCTATAAATACATTTCCTGATACAGTAGAATTTAGCCTGCATGTGAAAAAGGAAAAAGGTGTTATTAAATACAAATGTTGCTTTAATAGTAATCCGGGAATAAATTTTTTAATTTTTCCTGATTCGCCTAATAAAAACAAGTCCTTTCGTGCCATTGTTTTTGACTCAACACATGCTACAGAAAAAGAATTCAGGAAATTTAAAAAAAAGTTGACCAGTGATGATATTTATATAATTATAGATGACAGGAACGTAATAGATAAAAACAAATTAGAATATTTTAAAAAAGTAAGATATAATTATTTTAAAACACAAGGAATTATAGAACTTGTTAAGCAATTGACTTGGGGAGCATCACAAAGCATTGGCAATTATTCAAAAGTGCAAATACCATACAACGAATTTGATTTTATACATAAAAATTTTTTTGGTAAAATTAATATCCAATCATCGTTTATTCCCAATTACCAATCCCAAAACGTAATTTCCTATATTGAAGGATCCGAACATCCCGATTCATTTATTGTTTTTTCTGCTCATTATGATCATCTCGGACAAATGGGAAAAGATGTTTATTTTCCAGGTGCCAATGATAATGCCAGCGGTTGTGCCATGCTTCTTAACCTTGCAAAACATTATTCAAAACCGGAGAATAAACCTAAATGCTCCATTGCATTCATTGCCTTTGGAGCTGAAGAAGTGGGACTGATCGGTTCTAAATATTTTACAGAGCATCCTTTGATCCCATTAAAGAATATTAAATTTTTATTGAATATGGACATTATGGGAACCGGTGAAGAAGGAATTACTGTGGTGAATGGTTCGGTTTTCAAAAAAGAATTTGAAAAATTGAAACAGATCAATACGGAAAATGATTTTATTAAAGATGTAAAGATCCGTGGTAAAGCAGCCAACAGCGATCATTACTTTTTTTCAGAAAATGGAGTAAAAGCATTTTTTATTTATACCATGGGCGGAATAAAAGCGTACCATGATATTTATGATCGTCCGGAAACATTACCTTTGAATGAATTTGAGGATTTGTTTAGTATGATCGTTAAATTTGAGCAGTATTTAGACAACGAATAGCGAATCGCGCGAATAACTAATTCGATATTCGGTAAATTCGCTATTCGTTGAACCTGTAACCTGAAACCTGTAATTTGAAACTTTTCATCGTCCCCACCCCTATTGGTAATCTTGAAGATATTACTCTTCGGGCGATACGCATATTAAAAGAAGTGGACCTGATCTTGGCGGAAGATACCCGTAAATCAGGAATATTATTGAAACATTTGAACATTGATAAAAAAATGTTCGCCCATCATCAGCACAACGAACACAAAACCGTTACCATGATTGCTGAACGAATCGCGAATGGGGAAAAAATAGCATTGATAACCGATGCAGGCACACCCGGAATTTCGGATCCCGGATTTTTATTGGTGCGCGAATGTATTGCAAATGGTATTGAAGTGGAATGCTTACCGGGTGCTACGGCATTTGTACCTGCATTGGTAAATTCGGGCTTACCAAGCTACACATTTTGTTTTGAAGGTTTTTTGCCGCAAAAAAAAGGCCGTCAGACAAAAATTAAATCCCTGGTGAATGAACATCGTACCATTATTTTTTATGAATCACCGCATCGCCTGGTAAAAGCACTGGAACAATTCATAGAGTTTTTTGGGCCAAACAGAAAAGCATCAGTATCACGCGAGTTAACAAAGATGTTTGAAGAAAATAAACGAGGAACATTACAGGAATTAACAGATTATTTTAAAACAAAAACTGTAAAAGGAGAAATTGTAATTGTGGTGGAAGGAAATAAGAATAAACGAATGGACAAGACCGAAGATGAAACAGAATAACAGCTTTTAATTCAGTACAATGGTATACCCAAATGACAAAACAGGTGCACCTCCGGGAACAGTAGTATACTCAGGAGAGGCAAGAACCGAAAGAGTTAAACTATCTCTTATTGAATATACAGAAACTGAATTCTTTGAAAAAGAATTTAATGACCTGTCGGAATGTATTGCCAGTTTGAATCCTTCTATGGTACAATGGATCAATGTGGATGGGATCCACAATGTGGAATTAATTGAAGCGATAGGAAAACATTTTAAAATACATCCACTTACTTTAGAAGATATTGTCAACGTAAATCAGCGTCCGAAGTTCGAAGATTATGACAATTATGTTGTTTCGATCATGAAAATGATCTATTACGATGCGGAGCTGCATGCCGAACAATTAAGTGTGGTATTAATGGAAGGCATTGTTGTTTCATTTCAGGAGGTACATGGGGGCGATGCATTTGATCTGATCCGTAACCGCATCCGCCAAGGGAAAGGGCGGATCCGAAAAATGGGAGCTGATTATTTAGCCTATGCATTACATGATGCTGTTGTAGACTGCTATTTTAATATTCTTGAGAAGATCGGAGACCGGATAGAATTACTGGAAGAAGAATTGATAACCGAACCTACCAAGACTACCATGCAACATCTTCATAATTTAAAACGTGAAATGATATTTGTGCGAAAAGCTGTTTGGCCAATGCGTGAACTAATCAATAATATGGAACGAAGTGAAACGGAATTGATAAAACCAAGCACCGATATTTATTTACGTGATGTTCACGATCACACTATTCGGGTTATTGATTCTGTAGAAACATTCAGAGACCTGCTTTCGGGTATGATGGATATTTATTTATCAAGTGTAAGCAACCGGATGAATGAAGTGATGAAAGTATTGACAATCATCACCACTATTTTTGTTCCCGTAACATTTGTTGCCGGGGTGTATGGTATGAATTTCGATTTTATGCCTGAGCTTCATTCGAAATGGGGCTACCCATTAACCTGGGCCGTGATGTTAACAATGATGATCTCTTTGTTGTTTTATTTTAGAAAAAAGAAATGGCTCTAGGTTGACTCTAGATTGGAAATTGATTTAATTTGAAATCTGAAATTTAAAATTTGAAATTACCTTTCCATTTTCAAAACATCCCATATCAGATCCTGTTCAAATCCCCGTAAAGCAATATATTTTGCTATTTTGTATTTGCGAATATGCTCCTTGCCGCCTTTAACCTCTTTTGATTTTTTTATTATCAATGCTTTCAATGTTTTTATATAATCAGCATCGTTGATCTCTTGCATTGCTTTTCGAATACAATAATCGGAGATCTTTCTTTTTTTTAGTTCGATCTTGATCTTAATCCTCCCCCATTTTTTTATCCTGAACTTTCCTCCTGCAAATGCTTTGGCAAAACGTTCTTCATTTAAAAAATTATCTGAAATTAATTTAGCGATAATACTTTCTACCGCATCTGGGAAAAGTCCCCATTCATATAATTTATCGCGCATTTCCTGTTGGCAACGTTCCTGATAAGCGCAGAAGAGCTGTGCTTTTATCAAAGCTTGTTGTAGATTTAATTTTTTCCCTGCTTTGCCGGAAGACAGGTTCGATTTTTTCTCTTCATCCATGCCAATGAAATGCACTTTCGATTTAATGTTACACGGAGTTTCACAGAGAAAAATAAAAAAATCAATTACCGGAAAATTAATAGATTATTAAAATGCAACCAGTGGCTCTCTGTGATTTCTCCGTGTAGCTCTGTGAAATAAAATTATTCAAAACTTAAGCTAACAGAGCTCTTGAGATCACTATTTTTTGCACTTCAGTAGTTCCTTCATAGATCTGGGTGATCTTAGCATCCCGCATCAAACGTTCCACATGATATTCTTTTACAAAACCATATCCGCCATGAACCTGTACTGCTTCTACAGTAATTTCCATAGCCGCTTTTGAGGCGAATACTTTCGCCATTGCGCTGGCAGTTCCATAATCTAAATTTTTGTCCTTTAGCCATGCTGCTTTCAAACAAAGTAATCTGGCAGCTTCAATTTGAGTGGCCATATCCGCTAATTTAAATTGAATGATCTGATGCTGATTGATGGTTTTTCCAAATGCTTTACGTTCTTTTGAATAAGCCAGGGCCAATTCATAAGCACCGGATGCAATTCCCAATGCCTGGGAAGCAATACCAATTCGTCCGCCGGATAAAGTTTTCATCGCGAATTTAAAACCGAAACCATCTTCACCGATCCTATTCTCCTTTGGCACTTTTACATCGGTAAACATCAGTGAATGTGTATCCGAACCGCGGATCCCTAATTTATTTTCCTTTGGGCCTACTACAAACCCGGGCATTCCTTTTTCCACGATCAAGGCATTGATACCATGATGGCCTTTAGCAACATCTGTTTGTGCGATCACTAAATATACCGATGCGGTATTGCCATTTGTGATCCAGTTTTTAGTACCATTCAACAAATAATGATCCCCTTTGTCAATAGCCGTAGTTCTTTGAGAAGTAGCATCTGAACCTGCTTCAGGTTCCGACAGGCAGAAAGCTCCGGTCTGTTCACCCTTTGCCAATTTTGGTAAATATTTTTGTTTCTGCGCCTCGGTCCCAAATGTTTCCAAACCCCAACAAACGAGAGAATTGTTTACACTCATAACTACAGAAGCAGAAGCATCTATATTAGAAATTTCTTCCATCGCCAATACATATGATAAAGCATCAATTCCTCCTCCACCATAATTTGGGTCAACCATCATTCCTA
>JBQTHQ010000112.1:0-16652 GCA_052389695.1 Bacteroidota bacterium
CAAAAATACTTTGAACATCTATAAACCAACAAAATATTCGTTATTGGGCAGTTTTATATGGCTTAATAGGGAAAAGCTTTTCCTGAAAATAACGAGGCTTATTAAAAGCCCTCACTATAATAGACCAGTGTCATCGATCATTACTAACAATTAAAAACTCTACTATGAACTCAAACAAAAAAACAAAAAAGCCCCGTATGCTTGCGGGTAAAAAGAATATTTTATACGGTTTAATAGCTGCCCTTATGTTCTCAAGCACAATGAATGGGCAAACTGTGATAAAAAGCACTATTTTTGGGCAGAATGCCTGGTATATAGATGCTTTTGATAATGATGTCGATTTATTTTCCGCTGAATTTGATGCAAAAATAAATGACATTGCCGCTAGTGGAGCAAAATATATACGGATTGGAGGTATCGACCCAAATTTTTTTCCACTTTATTCATGGACTTCCGGGACATATGCAATAACAACAAATTCTCAGGTTGAAAAACTGACACATTTGATTGATTTAATCCGGGGTACTACTCCTGCTATGGAGCCAATAATAGAGGTTGGTTATAATCCGTTTACCAGTTACTATAATGGATCTACTTGTATTCAATCTTCTACTCTTAATAATATTTCCATGCAAAACCAAGCAATTATTGCGGGTAACTTGGTAGATTATTTAAACAATACGGTTTATACTTCTAATAAAATAACTTATTGGATCATTTCCAATGAACCGGATCTGGCTAAAACTTGCAATCCTGCTGGAGGACTTGACTTATACACACAAACTAGCGCTTCTACTATTGACGATTACATAAAGGAATTTGCTACTAAAATGAAAGATAAAGATCCAAATATTAAAATAATTGGACCTGAATTAGCGCAGTTCGGGAATGATAATGCAACTGACGGTAGTGGAAATTATTATAATCCTAGCAATAAAATTATGGACGACTTGGTAAGTAATTCAGCAGCATCTATAATGGGAACAATATCAACAGGAAATGGATCAGGTCAGTATTACATTGATATACTTTCTTTTCATCATTATCCTTACCTAACAACAAGGGCGGCTGTTATCAGTAATCCGTCAAATACAAGTGATGGCTTCCATGCTGATATTATTGATAATGGTACTGGCAATACAAAGAAAGGCCTTGCAGAGATGATCCTTCGTAATTCTACAGGAAGAGCCTTATCAGGGTCAACAGCAGCTGGAATTGCCTGTACCGAATTTAATTTAGGATACAATAATACTTCTCACGATGAATCAACCCCTACTGGATACGCTGATATGATTAAAGATGTCGGGTATAGAAGTTTTCTTGGTGGCCAATGGATGGCTGAAGTCCTCAGTTATGCGATGAACGGCGCTAAGGATTTAAGCAACAATCCTTGGGGGGTGGAGTTCATGAATCCTTGGTCTGTACAGGAAGGTGATTGCACAAAAGGCAAGGGATATATTAGTTCATGTGGAGATGGTACAAAAAAGCGTCCAACTTATTGGCACTATCAATTAATTGCAACTAAATTCCCAAGTGGAGAGACCTATTTCCCGAATAACTACGGTAGTACAGGAACAAATTATAAAGCTTTTGCATGTACAACTCCAACGAAAATACGTGTCATTATAATGAATCAGGTTGAACAATCACCACGAGGATCAGATAACAGTGTCAATAGTTTTAAAATTAATTTCAATAATGTTGATCCTCCATCGGCAGATGGAATGTTTAAATTCAACACTGGTAATACAGCCATTGTAAATGTAAAAGAGCCGGAGCAAAATGCTCCGGCTTTTTTGTTAGTATTAATGTTCCATTTTTGTTTTCATAAAAAATTCCTTAATCGCCTCTAAATCAAGATAAATGTTCGATAACTTGCTAGTTGTGCCCACGATTTACTGATGGAATGGTAAACATGCAAGGATTGTCAACCTTGTGCCTTAGACGTGCGGGGCCGATTCCCTTAATGAATGGGGCAAGTGTTCTTGCCATTTTTTTCATTATAGGTACTCTTCTCAAATGTTTTCTATTGTTTTTAGAAGCCTGTTTTGTGCAAATTTTGTGCAAATACAAAAGGGCTACAAACGCCTATGTTTTGTAACCCTTTGCCTTGTTGCTCCTTCTACTGGACTTGAACCAGTGACCCTCTGATTAACAGTCAGATGCTCTAACCAACTGAGCTAAGAAGGAATTTATTGTTGGTTTTACTTATTCTTTTCTTCCTTATATCAATCCTCCCTGCTCTAACCTCCGCCGCGGCGGATGAGCTAAGAAGGAATGTTATTTGCTCTTTTTCTAACCAACTGAGCCCTGCCTACGCTAAAGCTTCGGCAGACGCAGTAAGAAGGAATAGGTGTTAATTTACGCTATTTCCTTAAAAAAGGACTGCAATATTACTGTGTTCAAAGCAATTATGCAATATATTTGCACAAAAAATTAAAAATCATACCATGAGTTTACTAGTTGTAGGTACCGTAGCATTTGATGCCATTGAAACTCCTTTCGGAAAAACCGATAAAATACTGGGTGGTGCTGCCACTTATATCTCCATTGCGGCTTCTTATTTTACCAAAAAAATCAACCTTATTTCGGTTGTTGGGGGTGATTTTCCTGATCTGCATGTGAAAATGCTGCAAAAACAGCATGTAAACACGGATGGCTTACAAATATTAAAAGATCAAAAAACCTTTTTCTGGGCCGGTAAATATCATAATGATATGAATACCCGTGATACTTTAGTAACAGAACTGAATGTTCTGGAAAGCTTTAACCCCGTTATACCGGAAGCCTACCAGGATTGTGAATTCCTGATGTTAGGGAATTTAACTCCTGCTATTCAGCAGCAAGTGATCAAACAATTGAAAAAGCGTCCGAAATTGATTGTTTTGGATACCATGAACTTCTGGATGAACATTGCACTGGATGAGCTAAAAGCAACCCTTAAACTAGTGGATGTTTTGACCATCAACGATGAGGAGGCGCGTCAATTATCCGGTGAATATTCATTGGTAAAAGCAGCGCAAAAAATACTGGCCATGGGCCCTAAATACCTGGTCATCAAAAAAGGGGAACATGGTGCTTTGTTATTCAATAAAGAACAGGTGTTTTTTGCACCCGCATTGCCATTGGAAGATGTATTTGATCCTACGGGCGCCGGCGACAGCTTTGCAGGTGGTTTCATAGGTTATTTGGCTGAAACAAAAGATGTTTCTTTTGATAATATGAAACGTGCCATTATTTTTGGTTCTGCTACCGCATCCTTTTGTGTAGAGAAATTCGGGACTGAAAATTTAGTGGGATTAACGCAGGAACAAGTAGAAAGCCGTGTTCAGGAGTTTGTAGACCTGGTGCAATTTGATATTGCGTTAGTTTAGTTTTTCACGCAGAGTGCGGGCTGTCATCCGCCGCGGCGGACGAACTTGTCGAGAAACGTGTAGGCTGCCCTCGCATATTTCTCGATATGCTCCACTTCGTTTCGCTACTCGAAATGACCCTCACCAAGAATATTCAAAAAAAGTGCCCGAATCATCGGGCATTTTTTTATTCTCTTAGTCTTTACAATAATTTATTTGGCTGCCTTAAACAATTCCTCCGCCGTTTCCCAATTCACCACATTCCACCAGGAAGTGATATAATCTGCTCTGCGATTTTGATTTTTTAAGTAATAAGCATGTTCCCATACATCCAGTGCAAGTATAGGCGTTCCTTTTATTTCAACACTTTCCAGATTCATTAAGGGATTATCCTGGTTAGCGGTGGAGCCAATTGAAAGTTTACCATTATTTACTACCAGCCATGCCCAGCCCGAACCAAAACGTTTCATCGCAGCGTCTGCAAATTGTTTTTTGAATTCATCAAATGACCCGAAACTTGTTTTGATCGCTTCAGCTAATTTTCCTTTCGGCTCTCCTCCTCCATTTGGTTTCATTAATGTCCAGAACAAAGCATGATTATAATGACCGCCTGCATTATTTCTCACAGCAACAGGCATTTTGTCTATCCTGCTTAAAATAGTTTCCATTGTTAGCTGATCGTCCGAAACCTTACTATCAAGAGTTTCCAGCGCTTTGTTCAGATTGTTGACATAGCTTTGATGATGTTTGCTGTAATGGATTTCCATTGTTTGTTTATCAATATGAGGCTCCAAAGCATCATACGCATAAGGTAAAGGAAGAAGCTTGTATTGAGAAGAAACCGGTGAAACATTTTCTTTTCCAATTGTTTCGGTTGCAGCCAATGCTTTGTTTAAAAGCGTATCAGCAGCAATAGCGCCCAATGCCAAAGCTGCTGATTTTTTTATGAAATCTCTGCGTGAACTCATATCAACGGATTACCCCGAAGGGGTCCCTATGGGACAAATTAAAACGAATTACGAATCTGTTTATTTAAATAACGAATGTGATTTACGAATTCATTATTCGAAAAGATTGGTTATTCGTTGATTAAACAAAATTTATTAGTATTTGATTTTTCTCAACTGCTACACCCTTCTTTACATTTATTTTTTTGATGACTCCGTCTGTTGGCGACTTCAAACTGTTTTCCATTTTCATGGCTTCCAACACAATAACAGCATCGCCTTTTTTTACAGTGTCACCTTCTGAAACGCTTATATCCAATACCAACCCGGGCATTGGCGCTTTTATTTCATTTATTTTATTTGCATTCAGATTGTCCATCCCCAGACTCTTCAACAACTCATCAAACCTGTCTTTTACATTAAGCTGGTATTTATTTCCATTCACACTCACCAGGAAACTTTTTTCGGCAGCATCCGCTTTGATCACTTCCACATTATAAGATCTATTATCTTTTATAACATGAAAGCTTCCTTCTTTCACTTCAATTACATCCCAGGCAAAGGCCTTTCCATCAATGGTTCCGGTAGCAACATTGTCAAATATGATACTGTGTTCTTTTTTGTTATTTACTTTTACTTTTAACATGTTTATTCCTTTTCTACAATTTTTCTCATTGTGGTTTTTCCATTTACAGTGATTTTCACAAAATAAATTCCGGCATCATGTGCTTTTTCTTGTGCGCTGAAAGTATATTTATAGTTTCCTACTGATTGATCAGCTTTTACAAGTGTTTCCAATTTTTGTCCAATAGCATTGTATACTTCAACATTTACCGAAGATTTTTTATTCAGGATATAAGAAATTGTTGTATTGCCTGAATATGGATTTGGATAAATACTGATGTCATTTACATTTTCCTTTTCATTTACAGCAGTGGCTAAAGGACTTATATTTATCGAATGTCCTTGTAAATTAAATAACCTGCCATCCCCTATTGCGTCATTAGCTATGTATCCTGAAAAGGAAAAATTCATTACAGTATCAGAGGAAATTTCGCTCTTAGTTTGAAAGCGGAAGCTTGCAATTTTTCCATAACCATCTTTATTTGTTTGGTCAATGCGTGTTATTGCACCATAAGCAGTATTCGTTAATGCATCCATTGTAGAAATTGTAATTGCATCTGTTCCGCGTGTTCCTAACCAACCGGGCGAGTAAGTTAAACTTTCGGTTCCGGGTTGTACAAGTAGTGCATCATACTCAATATTAAAACCTATTCCATACAAATCATCCACCGGAATAGCTGCAGTTCCTGCCATCACGTCTACATTCACCCAGGCACCGGGAAGATATGTACTGCTGCTTGTTACAAAATACAGATCAGGGTTCGTAATGCGATTTGTTGCATCGGGTGAAATGATCAAATGTGTTAACGAAAAATTCAAATTAACCGCAAGCGTATCATCATTGTTAATTATACTATCACCATTACAATCGGCATGCTTTATATCATAGCCATTGTTTTGTATATATCCCCATGATGTAGGCTCCGGATAACCTTGCCATGTATTACTTATGCTTGCACGCCCAGTGCCTGTTTTTCCATAATATAAACCTATAGGCAAAAGATCATAATTATTTACAGCATAATTATTATCCGTGTCTCCAGGCCATACATCACAATTTTGCTGGGCAGGGCAAGCTACAACATTGAACTGAAAGTCACGTTTTGTGCTGCTTAATAAAACTCCATTCCTATATTCATTGGCACACACTCCTACTACAAACTGACCTGTTGTATTTGGTGTGGCCTTAAGCAATCCTGTTGTTGAATTAATTGTCATTGGTGTTCCGCCCAATACATCAGCTGTACTATATGGTGCTTTCCAGGTTATAAAAGGATAGGGAGGATTACTAGGTGGATTGGGTTGGGGGGCGCTAGAGGTTCCTCCTGTAAGAGGAGTGCACATCTCGTAAACTATTGAATCGCCATCAATATCAATAGCTGAATGATCGAATACCATAGGGGCATTGACACATACAAATAAAGGCGGCCAGTTTTTAAATACAGGGTTGCTGTTACAAACTATTGATTGATCAGGTATCATGGCATAATAAGTTGTTCCCTGATTAGCGGGATTAACCATATTAGTTACTGTAGGGTTACGGCAACAGCGCTGATATGCTAATTGGTATCCTCCCGGCCTTGGAGGCAAGGAAACCATTTCAACATATTCTGCTACTTCAACACAAATATTAGTTGGTGGTATTATACATGGATTTGCCTGCGTTGGTGATATTACTGTAGATCCCGGAAAAACCATAGTTATTTTTTGAAGCAATACATTATTTGAATCAAAAACACCTACATAAGCAGGCATATCAAAAGGAGGCACGCCATTATAACAATCGCGATAGACACGAAGCTTTATCTCGTACAAATTCCCACCAAGACATTTATAATTTAACTCCCCACCCACAATGTGAGTTGAAAATGAAAGTGCAGGAATAAATAAAATTCCAATGCACAGAGTGATAAGTTTATTTTTCATGAGGCAGCTATTTCCTGAGATTATGCTCTTACCAAATATACAAAATCCCTGTAAAGGACTTGAAAATACTTATTTAACGGTAGGTTAAATTGAGTTACGGTAGAATTACTTTTTCAGTGTAATGTTCAACTCATCTAATTGCGCTTTCGCGATGGGTGATGGCGAGTCGATCATGACATCACGTCCTGAATTATTTTTAGGGAAGGCGATGAAATCACGAATGGAATCAGACCCTCCAAACATGGAACATAGCCTGTCGAAACCCAACGCAATACCACCATGCGGAGGTGCGCCAAATTCAAAGGCATTCATTAAAAATCCAAATTGTGATTGCGCTTCTTCTTTTGTAAAACCTAAAAGGTCAAACATACGCGATTGCAATTGCTTATTAAAAATACGAATAGAACCTCCTCCTATTTCAACACCGTTAATCACCATGTCATAGGCGTTGGCACGCGCCTCTCCCGGTTTAGTATCTAACAACTTAATGTCTTCCGGTTTGGGAGATGTAAATGGATGGTGCATGGCATGCCAGCGTTGGCTATCTTCATTCCATTCCAATAAAGGAAAATCGATCACCCAGTGGCAGGCAAATTTATTCTTATCGCGCAACCCCAAACGGTTACCCATTTCCAATCGTAATTCGGATACTGCTTTCCGGGTTTTATTTTCTTCTCCTGCCATCAGCAACATTAAATCACCAGGTTGTGCATTCAAGGCCGCCGCCCATTTTTTTAATTCTTCTTCGTTATAGAATTTATCTACAGATGATTTGATTGTTCCATCTACATTGTAACGTGCATACACCAATCCTGTAGCGCCAATTTGCGGACGCTTCACAAACTCGGTCAGCTCATCCAGCTGTTTCCGGGTATATTCAGCTGCTCCTTTTGCGCAAATACCAATCACCGCTTCAGCTTTATCAAAAACTGGAAACCCCTTTCCCCGAACGAGATCAGCTCCCTCTCCTTTGGAGAGGGTTGGGGTGAGGTATACTAACTTCATTTCAAAGCGAATGTCCGGTTTGTCATTTCCATAATAACGCATTGCATCAGCATAAGTCATTCGGGTAAGTGTAGGAATATCAATGCCTTTAACGGCTTTAAATAAATGGCGTACCAATCCTTCAAATGTGTTTAAAATATCTTCCTGCTCTACAAATGCCATCTCACAGTCAATCTGGGTAAACTCCGGCTGACGGTCGGCACGCAGGTCTTCATCACGAAAGCATTTTACAATTTGATAATAACGATCAAATCCGCCTACCATCAATAATTGTTTAAATGTTTGGGGCGATTGCGGCAATGCATAAAATTCTCCCGGATTCATTCTTGAAGGAACAACAAAATCTCTGGCTCCTTCGGGTGTTGACTTTATCAATACAGGAGTTTCTACTTCCAGGAAATTTAATTTATCTAAATAATTGCGCGTTTCAATCGCTAAGCGATGACGTAATTCTAAATTTTTACGAACAGTATTCCTTCTCAGATCAAGATAACGGAATTTCATTCGAACATCATCACCTCCATCGGTTTCATCTTCAATAGTGAATGGGGGAAGTATGGCAGGATTTAAAACAATAATATTATTAGGACTTATTTCAATATCCCCTGTAGAAATTTTATCTGATTTAGAATAGCGCTCATTCACTTTCCCTGTAACGCTGATCACAAATTCCCTTCCCAATGCGCGGGCAGCATCAACAACATCTTTTGATGCATTTTCTGTTTCGATGGTAACCTGGGTGATGCCATAACGATCGCGAAGATCAATCCACAGCAATGACCCCTTATCTCTAACACCCTGTACCCATCCGCTGATAGTAACAGTTTGCCCTACATGTGAAATACGCAATTCTCCGCAAGTGTGTGATCGTAACATTTTAAGAAATTAAAAATTAAAAATTAAAAATTAAAAATTGCCTGATAAATAAATATAATCTGCAATTTGTAATCTTCAATCTGTAATCAATTAAAGCCTTGCGAATTTACTAAAAAAATTGATTGTTGGAGTTCATCAGAAGCGCAGGCCGATCACCAGGATATCATCAATTTGTTCAATGTCAATTTTCCATTGTTCGATAATGGAATCTAATTTTTTTCCCTGCTCCATCATAGACAGTCCCTGCATTTCAGTAAGATTTTCTTTTAGACGTTTACTGGAGTATTTTTTACCTTTTTCGCCTCCAAACTGATCTACATAACCATCGGTGAACAAGTAAAAGGTGTCGCCTTTTTGTATGTTTAATTTATTATTTGTAAAATTAAAATCTTCCTCCAGCTGCAAGCCCCCAATTGATTGTTTATCCGCTTTTATTTCAACAAATTCATTCTTTATAAAACAATACAGCGAACGTTTTGCACCTGCATATTCCAATGTATTGTTCTTAAGGTCAATCACAGCCAATGCCAGGTCCATACCATCTTTTGATTCATAGGAATCCCTGTCTTGTTTCAAGGCCTTACGTACGCCACGATGTAATTTTTTTAATATGTCGGCAGCTTCCTGTGTTCCTTTTTTACTTACTATTTCATTGAGCAATGAGCTTCCGATCATACTCATGAATGCGCCGGGAACCCCATGCCCTGTGCAATCTACAGCCGCAATGTAAATAATACTTTCTTTTTTATTGAACCAGTAAAAATCACCGCTTACTACATCACGTGGTTTAAATAATACGAACGATTGTGGCAAGGCTTTTTTTATTTCTTCTTCCAGTGGAAGGATCGCATCCTGTATTTTTTTTGCATAATTGATGCTGTCTTTTATATCCTGGAATGCAACGGAAAGTTTTTCATTGGCGCCTTTTAACTCCACTGTACGCTCAGTTACTTTTTCTTCTAATATCTTTTTTTCTTTTGCAAGTTGGGCCGTCCGATAATTGATAAAGCCTAAGACCACTGCTAATATCACTACCACACATAAAGTATAAAACCACCATGTTTGCCACCAGGGCGGCTTTATTGTAAATGTATAACTGATTGCCTCTTCGCTCCACACACCATTACTATTAACTGCTTTTACTTTAAACGTGTATGTTCTTCCCGGTGTAATATTGGTGTATACCGCTTCTGTATTTGTTGATAATGGCGACCATTCATCGTTTTGGCCCTCGAGTATAAACGTATATTTTACATTGTCTGTAGTAAAGGCCTGGAAATCAAAGGTGAGGTTATTGTTCTTATGCGATAAAACGAGATTAACCGGAAGATTCGTTTTCGGATCAACAGCCTCGGCATATTTTTTCCAATCTACTTTTTGGTAGGCCAAACGAATTCCTGTTAAATCTAATTTAGGAGGGGTGATATTTGGAAAATCATATTTGCGGTCATACCTGCTTAAGCCATTAATTGTTCCAAACCATACCATCCCTTGCTTATCAAGCAATACTGCATTTTCATTTACCTCTTCTCCTTTAAACCCTACCTGCTCTCCATAATAACGGATATGTTCAGGTTCGAAGCCTTGCTTTAACTTGAGTTTATTTATTCCTTTTTCAGTACACACCCAAAGTGCATCATCTACTTCATCCCAAAGTAAAACTTTAGTATGATTAGACGATAACCCCGTAGCTGTTGAAAGTGTTTTAAATGTTTTTCCATCAAAACAACTCACACCCGCTTCGCCGGTTGCAAAGTAAATATTGCCTTTTTTATCGCCCACTATTGACCATGCTGATTTATCAGCCAAGCCTTCTTTAACAGAATAGTTTTTAAAAGTTGATCCATCATATTTTATAGCGCCTTTATCCTTAGTACCAAACCAAATATTAGATTGTTTATCCTCATAAATGGTTAAAATATCATTCGAGATAAAACCATTTTTTATATTGAAGAAAATAGTATCTGTTCCATTTATGCGAATAACCCCCGAACCAAAAGTTGCTATCCAGATAGAATTTTTTTTATCCTGAATTATCTTAACAGCCGTCTGAACAATTTCTTTATTTATTCTGCTTAAATTTTTGTATGGGCGGTATTTCCCTTCCTTCTCTTGCAAAATAAAAACTCCATCTGCCGCTCCTATCCATAAATTTCCTCTATCATCATTACAGAACGAATAAACAGTAGTCGTTGTCGGCTGAAGGGGCATGCGATAGATGGAACCAGTTGCCGGATCATACATATCAATTCCCGAACCGGTGGTTCCTATTAAAAATTTATTATCAGGCAATTGATGCACGGCACTAATATTTGTGCTACTTAAACCATCTTTTTCTATATAGTTAACAAATGATTCATTGTTAAATAAATTCACCCCCCCGCTTAATGTTCCTACCCAGATATTGCCTTCATAGTCATGACCTAATGAGAGTACGTGATCAGCCGAAAGCCCTTGTTTTTCATTAAAAAGATGAAATTTATTCTCTCCATATTTTAAAACACCGTGATCTGTAGCGAACCAGATATTTCCTTTATTATCCTCTATGATGCTTCCAAAAAAATCATCTTTTACTTCTTCGGGCACTGCAAACTTTTCGAATACTTTACCATTATATTTTAATACTCCATGAGTATTGGCTCCGCCAAACCAAATGTTCCCTTTGCTATCCAGGAGTGCTGAAAAGAATACTTTATTATTTATTTCCGGATTTTTGTCATAACTAACGATACGGGTTCCATCGTATTTGGCGATACCATTGGATAAACCAAACCAGTAATTTTGGTTTTTGTCCTGTACAATACAATATACATTGTTAGAGGATAATCCGTCTTTTGTAGTAAAGGCCGTAAATGTTTTGCCGTCGAACTTATTTACCCCACCTTCCTGCACTGCAAACCAAATGGTATTTGCCGCATCCACATAGATCCAGTAAACAACTCCTTTTGCTAAGCCGTCTTTTTCGGTATAGTTATAGAAGGAGATTCCATCAAACTTTGAAACTCCTTCAGAGGTCCCTATCCAGATATTACCCAGTTTATCTTCTGTAATATAAGTAACGTCATTGGCTATCAATCCGTCCGCTTTTGTGAAATTAGTGAATGACTTCCCATTGAACCTGCTTACACCTCCTCCTTGGGTCCCTAACCACAAATAACCCTTACTATCCTGGAAAATATTGATAACAATAGAGCTTGCCAGGCCATTTTTTGTAGTATAATTTTTAAAGTTATACTGCTGAGCAAACGACGAACCGGCGTTTAGGATAAAACACAGACTAAAGAAGAAAAAATAATATTTAATTATAGATCTCATCATAAAAAAAATGCTCCCGCCATAGGAGGCGGGAGCAAATTTAAAATATTAATTTAAAGAATGGTACTTTATTATTGAATCGCTATACGTTTGATAATATTACCAGATTCCGTTTGAATATTGATAATATAGATTCCTTTTCTAAAAGAGCTTACATCCAACTGTTTTGTAAGATTTCCCTTATTGGAAACACTACTAGAAAGCTCTTCATTGTAAACAAGCTGCCCCAATGCATCAATTACCTGTAATTGGTATTTTTTAAAACCTGCAGGGTACTGAATTGTTAAACTTTCGGATGCCGGATTCGGATAGATCAATAGTTGATCCAACATACCGTTTACAACAGAAGTAGAAATTGAAGCGGCCTTTATGTTTGAGCGGGTGGTAACGATTGTTCCACGTGTAGGCGTACAATTAATGCCCCATGCAGTTTTAACCCGCCATCTGGAAGTGTTCGGACGGCTTGCGAATAAAGGGTCCGTTGCAGAGGCTTGAGTTCCCGAAACAGTTCCCACAGGGAACCAGTTTTCTGCATTCACTGAGTCACAGATCAGAATATAATTTAATACAGGATTACCACCGCCCTCTATTGTATAAGGGTCATTCCAGTCAAATTGACCTGATCCGGCATCGGTAATATAAATAGTGTTGTGATACTGGCTTAAAGCACTATAATTACCACATGAATCCCTCAATTGTAATTTATAGCGATAAGCGCCCACATTAGGATCACCATTAGCCGGGCCCACACCTCTGTTAATATCAATATACTCGCTAAGTGCAGTGTCTTTCAGTGCTGCAATTCTTTTGTAGATACCGGTTGAAACCTCGCGGTATACGAAGAAACTATCTACATACTGATATTGTGTTTTATCCCAATAAATAATATTATTAACCGATCCATCATCCACTGTTACCATACAAATACTTGGTGTTGGAGCTGCTACTGAAATAGTTGTTGACGCAGTTGCCGAACATCCTTTGATATCAGTAACAGTTACAGTATAGCTTCCGCTTGAAAGCCCCGTAGCACTTTGAGTTGCATTACCTGAGGACCATAGATACGAGTATGGTAAATTTCCTCCGACAGGAGTTGCCGTTGCAACTCCATTATTTGTAGAACAATTCGCACTGGTTCCGCTGGCGGACACTGTAAGCACATCGGGCTGTGTTATGGTATAACTGCGGAAGCTCAAACATCCTGCAGCATCATTCACAAAAACAATATAATTTCCTGCTCCCAGGTTGGTTTTATCTTGCGTATTCGGTGGTGCAACATTCCATGTATATGCATATGGAGAAGTTCCACCGGTAACTGTAATATTGATGGCCCCATTACTTAATCCATTACAAGTTATATCCGTTACAACGGCAGTAATGTTTGGTGCATTGGAATTGCTGAGAGAAACTTCTCCATCTTTTGTACAGCCATTAGCATCAGTAATTGTTACGGTGTACGTTCCTGCAGGAAGCCCTGTTGCAGTTTGCGTTGTTTGATCTGCAGCATTGTTATCCCACAGATAAGTGTATGGGCCTGTTCCTCCACTTACATTAGCGGAAGCCTCTCCATCAAAATTTCCACAGGTGGGCGGTGAAGTTTCTTCAGTATTAACAACAATCATTGCAGGCTGGGTGATGGTTTTATTCAGTATTGATTTACAACCGGCATTATCAGTTACCTGTACAGAATAATTGCCTGCGGACAAGCCGGTAATATCTTGCACAGTAGCGCCATTTGACCACGCATAAGTGTAAGGAGCATTTCCTCCACTCACATTCAAATCAATTGCTCCTGTTGAAGCGCCGTTACACATGATATTTGTTGACGATGCAACAGAAAGCGTAGCACCTCCGCTTTCGCTGATGTTCACATTAGCAAGAAAAGTACATGAATTAATATCTGTAGTAATAACAGAATATGCTCCTGCAGAAAGTCCGCTTATACCTGTTCCTGTTGCGCCTGTAGACCATTGATATGTATATGGCCCTGTTCCGCCGCTTGACACACTAACAGATGCTGTTCCGGTACTACCGCCACAAGTAGTAGTGGTGGTTGAAACTTGTAAAATAATAGGGGCTGGATCATTTATTGAAATTGCTAAAGTGGACGCACAACCGATTGCATCAGTAACAGTTGCATTATATAAACCTGCCGATAAACCTGTTGCCGTTGCTGTTGTTTGAGCGTTTAAATCATTCCATAAATAAATATATGGCGGGTTTCCGCTGGTAACGGTAACTGTTGCGCTTCCATTCGTACTACTGATACATGTTGGTGTACTTGAAGAAGCAAGGGTTACAGAAGGCCCTCCCGCACCATTCACAAATACTGATTTTGAATATGTTTCGGAATTCCCGCAACCATTTGTAATTATAACACTTACCACGTATACACCTTGGGATGCAAAAGTGTGTGTTACGGTAGGTGAAGAGGTACTAAGCGTTGCGCCGCCATCTCCGAAATCCCATTCATAGTTTGAACCTCCAAATCCAAGGAAGTCAATAGATGAACAAGTTGAAAAAGGTGGTGGTGATGTAGTCAATTCCCCATTTACAAGAGTATTTCCTCCTATAGTAACAGGAACACTGTCTGTTACACTATTGCCGCAATTATTTGTAATCGTAAGTTTCACCATAAAAGAACCATTAGTAGCGAAAGCGTGTTTAATAATCGTTACCGGGAATGCTCCTCCATCTCCGCCATATACTAACATACTTTCAGTTGCAGTTCCGGTGCTTCCATCTCCAAAATCCCAAACATTATTCGCTGCTGATCCCATGAAATAGAAAATAACATTATCTCCTGCACAACCTGCATTTTCAGATCCTCCATTGCCATGGTCCTCTCCTCCGGGGAAACCAAACATTCTATTTCCACCTGCATCTCTCAAGGTCGGTACGGTTGAGTTAGTAACATTCTGGGTAAGAGAAATTGCCTTCGTCAGGCCGCAACCATTTGTTACTAAAACCGATACCGTGTATGTTCCGGTAGAAGAATAAAAATGACTGGCACCTGCTCCAATTGTACTGTCTGCAGGAGAACCATCGCCAAAATTCCACACATACTGATAATTTGACTGGCCTTCTTCCGGAACAAAGAATACTTCATCGTCAGGACAAGATGGGCTTTGGACGTTTCTTATAAACAGATTACTATTTACCGGACTGTTATTAGCAACCTGAATTATAGCCGTTACGGCTGTAGTATTGCTACAGCCATTTGTTATCGTACAGGTTACGGTATAGGTTCCGGTTGTAGTATATGAGTGTTGCGTTTTTTCTACGTTAAACGTTTCAACGGGAGAGCCATCACCATAATTCCATGAGTACGATTGATAACCACTTTGATTAACTCTGAAATTTATAAACTCATTTGGACAAGAACTTGTGTTTGCTTCTACTTGGAGCCAGTTGCTCGGGAATGTTCCTGAACTATTAACTACAGCACTTCCATAAATAATTGTGTCGTTTCCGCAGCCATTGGTGATTCTCACGGAACCATTATAAGTTCCGTTTGACAGATACGTATGGTTCGCTTGATAATCAGAAGTGGTAGCCGAATCTCCATCACCAAAATCCCATAAGTAACTTACGAACCCACCCGGAGCACGCCAATTTACCTTATCACCGATACAGGCAGGATTGGGTCCCGTTTCCAAATTAAACTGTTGAGTAGGGAAGCCGAGATTATTCATGATCTGTAATGTCCTGGATATAGTTGTATCGTTTCCACAGCCATTGGTAATTTTTACAGAAATAGTATAGGTGGTAAGCGTTGCTCCATAAGAGTGACTATTGTGCCTTTCGGTAGTTGTTTCAAGAGGGGAGCCATCACCAAAATTCCATTCATAACTTACATATCCGCTGGGCGCTTCAAAGTTTGCATAAGAATTCGGACAAGAAGCAGGATAACCATTTATCTGAAAATTCTGAGTTGGAAAATAACCACTGTTATTAATTACAACTGTGTTGAATACTGTAGAATCGTTTCCACAAGGACTAATAACTCTCACAGAAACCGTATAGGTACCAATGCTGCTACCATAGGTATGGTTCGTATAGTTATTGCTGGTGGTTGCCAATGGAGAGCCATCTCCAAAATTCCATTCATAATTGTTATATCCACTTGGCGCGTTAAAGCCCACATTTGAATTCGGACAAGATGGTGAAGAATTAACATCCAATTTAAACCAGGATTGATTTGGGAAAGGCGGATTATTAGTGATTGATACTGTTGTTGATGCTGTACCTGTTTTACCGCATCCATTTGTAACAGTAAGTGTTACAGTATATGTTCCAACGGTTCCATAGGTATGCGATGGGTATTGTTGTGTGGATGTATTGTTAGACCCTGAGCCCGGATCACCAAAATTCCAACTGTAAGACGAGTAGCCATTGGTATTAAAACTGATCGGTGCACCGGGACAGGATGTGTTGAAATTAGCCCATGCACTCGGATGTGGAGTTACTGATGGTGCAATCACCACTAATCTAGAAGCTGATTGGTTTCCACAAGAAGTGTTGGCTGTAAGTGTAACAGTATATGTTCCATTGCTCAGATATGCATGCTGTGTGCAACCTCCGTTAGTAGAAGTGCCTCCATCGC
>JBQTHQ010000113.1:0-20668 GCA_052389695.1 Bacteroidota bacterium
TGCCGAGAAATCACGTGCCGCTTTATCGGCTGATGAAAGATTGGTAACATCTCCCAGCCAGCAAATTTTCTTACCCTGAGCTTTACTTTTTATAAAACCAAAAGAAATTTTCAATCCTTCAGATGTGAGCACTGCATTTTTTTTGTAAACAGAACACAGAATTCCATCCTCATCGAACCACATGATCGACATGGGAGATTCAAACGTATCCGCATTTTTTGGAGGCTCCACCTATAAAAATTAGTTTGATAAAAATTTAAATAAAGATAATTTAACTATAAATACTGCTTTAACCATTCCCTGGCCTCATTTTCATTATTGAACATTTTGGTGGGATAAGGTTGTGTCTTTAAGGTAAAAAATAAATTGGCCAGCATTTTACCCAATGCAGAACTTGAGATCATGGCTATGGCTTTAATAAATTTTGGAAATTCCGTTGCTGCATAACTGCGAACCTCTCTTGTAGATTCTGATGAATTAGTTACGTCTATCAACATACAAATTTTTCTATCACCAATTATTTTTTTAAATTCTTCTATATTTCTTATTGTATCATTCATGGATAATGGGGGAACCTTTTTAGAAACAGAGCAGAGAATTCCCTTCTCATCAAACCAAAAGGCAGATGTTTCCCAATCATATACTTTGGCATTTTTAGGAGGTTCCATAAATCGTTTAAATGGATAATTATCCTTTGGGTAATTTAACAATGGTAAGCCAAAACTGCTCAATGGAGCGTATCACATTTATAAACTGGTTAAAATCAACCGGCTTGGTAATATAACAATTGGCATGATGCGCATACATATTTAAAATATCTTTTTCAGCGGCAGAGGTAGTGAGCACAATAACCGGGATGCATTTAAGATCAGGATCTGTTTTGATAACTGCTAAAACTTCACGCCCATCTTTTTTTGGCAAGTTAAGATCCAATAATATTATATCAGGTGTAATCACATTTGCATATTGGCCTTCTTTTTTTAAATAAAGTAATGCTTCTTCTCCATCTGTTACAACGTTTAAATTATTCCGAATTTTTCCTTCTTTAAGAACTTCTTTAGTAAGCCGGATATCCCCGGGATTATCTTCTACCAATAAAATATTGATACCATTCGAATTTTCTTTGTTCATAGGCTGATTATTAACTGCATGTATAATGAGTTTAATTTAATGAGTATCCCTGTAAACACAGGATATTTTCGGTGAACGCAGACTAATTAGAGGTGAACTATGGCAAATAAGGACTGTATTTGCATATCCTATACTATAATAAATTCAACCGTTTCATAAATCCTTCCTTATATAAAGCACCAACCGGGATGAGTTTATTATTAATTGATATAATTGTGTCCTCCACAGAAGTAATATTATCAATTGCAACAATATAGGAACGATGAACACGAATAAATTTATTAGGAGGAAGTTTGGTTTCAATAGCCTTTAAGGTCAGATGTAAAACAAATTTTTGATTTGTTGTATTTATCGTTAAATAATCACCTGAAGCTTCGATCCATAGAATATCCTTAGAAAATATTTTAGTCAGCACCGAATTATACCTGATAAAAAAATATTCTTTTTCTTCTAATGATGATATATTCGTTTTTGAATTTTCAAAAATTTCATTGGCTTTATTCACTGCTTTTATAAACCGGGGTAATTCTAGTGGTTTTATAAGGTAATCTATTACATTGTATTCAAAGGCGTCCAATGCATATTCAGTATGCGAAGTAGTAAGAATCACAAGAGGCGGTGAATCAAGGCATTTTAAAAGCTCTATGCCTGTCATGCCGGGCATCTCAATATCAAGAAACATCAGATCCACTTTTTCTTTTTTTAATGTATCAATTGCTTCCATAGGGCCATTACATATTTTCACAAGTTGAAGATATTCTACCTGATCAATTAAATGCTTTAAAGCATTCCTCGACATTTCTTCATCGTCTACTATTATACAGTTCATGTTCATTTAATTTGGGGGTTGCTAATATACTAAAGTTAATATATATTTCTATTTATAGAAAAAATATTCTCAATCCAAAGAATTCCTTAAAATCAACGTGTTGAGGTTTTTTATCTATATTTGATAAAGAAGTATTGTCATTATTAACATGATTAAACGAATATTTTTCCTCATTTTAATCGCTTTTGTTACTGTCATTAAAGCAAATGATACACTCCTATTTCATGTAGATAACGTAAATATTAATTTAAATAAATTCTGGAAATTCCATTCGGGAGATGATACAACCTGGGCACAACCTGAAATAGATGACACTGAATGGGATACCCTAAATACTCAATTTCTTAATGAAAATTTTAAAGGTATAGGATGGTTTCGTTTGCATCTGAAATTTGATAGTTCGCTAACCTCTATACCATTAGCTTTTACAATTCTGCAAACCGGCGCTTCAGAAATTTATTTTGATGGAAAAAAGATAAAACAGTTTGGTAAAGTAAATGCAGACCCTGAAAAGGAAGAACGATTTTATTCAAATTCTTTTCCTGTTGTATTCACTGCTAGCAAAAAAAATGAACATGTATTGGCAATACGTTATTCCGACCACAAAAAAGAACTTAACAGAAATAGAAATTACGGCAAGGGATTTGCAATTACCCTGGCCGGCGCCAACGAACAGATCTATGAAACCATTAAATTCAATATAGACGCCAGCGTATCAAGTACCTTTATTTTTGCTTTTATACTGGCTTTAGGTATAGCGCATTTATTCATTTTTCTTTTTTACAGGACCAATAAAAGCAATTTATTTTATTTCATTTTTGCTTTTATACTTTCATTTTATGGGCTAACTCCATTTTTTCAAACGATTGTAACGGACGCTGCCATATTTGACTGGTTTGATAATGCAATCGTTATCTCATTTCCTGTATTTTTTATAGCGCTTTTATTGCTTGTTTATTCTATTTTTTATGCTCGTTTTCCAAAATTATTCTGGTATTTGCTGATATTAGGAATTGTTACTATGATCCTTACGATTTCCAGATGGGAACATTATGGTATTTTCTATACCTTTTTTCTTGCTGTGTCAATCATTGAGGTGTTTCGTGTAGTGATTGTTGCATTGATAAAGAAAAAAGAAGGATCGGTCATCATTGGATCAGGGGTAGGCATTTTTACGCTGGTAGTCACAACATTCATCTTACTGGTAACCATATTAGGCGGACTCAACATCAGCGGTTCGGTTTTACCTTTGCTTATTTTACTATCTTTTATGTCCATTCCCATTTCTATGTCGTTGTACCTGGCTAAACAATTTGCTGCTACTAATAAAAATCTTAGTAAAAAATTAGAAGAAGTGAAAATTTTATCTGCAAAAAACCTGGAACAGGAAAAGGAAAAACAAAAAATACTTGAAACACAAAAAGAAGTATTGGAAGTTCAGGTACAAGAACGGACTTCAGAGATCGTAGAGCAGAAAAAAATTATCGAAGAAAAAAATAAAGATATTACCGACAGTATAAATTATGCCCGACGGATCCAGGAAGCTATTCTTCCGGCCAAAGAGTTAAAACGACAGCTGTTTAAAAATGCATTTGTTCTTTTTAAACCAAAAGACATTGTAAGCGGGGACTTTTACTGGCTAACAGAAAAAAATGGTAAAAAATTAATCGCGGCGGCGGATTGCACAGGACATGGAGTACCGGGAGCTTTAATGAGTATGATAGGAACTAATTTATTAAACCAGATAGTGAATGAAAGCGGGATTACACAACCCGCTGATATCTTAAATAAATTGCATACAGATGTTAGGAAATCTCTTAAACAAGATGCGGAATTTTCCGAAACCCGCGATGGAATGGACATTGCTTTAATAAGCATATCATCAACAACTTTAAATGATAAAAGCACCATTGTTGAATATGCAGGAGCTCATCGGCCTTTGTGGATCATACGTAATAATAAATTGGAGGAAATTAAAGCGGATAAATTTTCTATCGGCGGGTTACAAACCGAAAATAACAGAAGTTTTACTAACCATGTCATCACCCTTTCTGAAAATGATTGTATCTATATTTTTTCAGATGGTTTTGCCGACCAATTTGGCGGGCCAAGCGGAAAAAAATTTATGTCTAAGCAGTTTAAAGAGCTGATATTATCTGTCCATCAAAAACCAATAGAAGAACAGGAAAAAATATTAGATGAAACATTTGAACAATGGAAAGCTATCAATTCACAGGTAGATGATATCCTGGTGATAGGTATCGGTGTTTAAGCAGATTTTTCTTTTAATTGTCGATCTAAAAATGCAAGCCCTTCTGTAAATGAATGTGGATGATAACCCAATTCTTTTCTTGCCTTATCAATTATAAATCCGGTACGCGGTGGGCGTTTGGCGGCTTGGTTAAGTGTATCTGATTTTGATGGGGTAATAAGCGATCGATCGAGTTTCCAAAAATCAGCCACCTGGTAAACCAATTCAAGTACGCTAAAAGTATCTGGACCGGAAAGATGGTAAATTCCTGTAACGCCCTTATCCGCAATCAAAATACAACCACCTGCCAGGTCTTCCGCCAATGTAGGGGCACGGAACTGATCATCCACTACATTTATTTTTTGCCCTTTTGTTAAGGCATCCTTTGCCCATAAAACAATATTTGACCGGCTCATATTATCAACAATACCATAAACAATAATAGTTCGTGCGATTGCCCATTTGATCTTGCTTTTTTCCAACACTTTCTCCGCTTCATATTTTGAAAGGGCATAATAACTTTCCGGATTAGGTTTATCGGTTTCTATATACTCTGACCCTTTTTTTCCATCAAAAATAAAATCAGTGGAAAGATGAATTAAATGTGTAGCAGGAGAACTACTCGAAATTGCATCCACAATGTGTTGTACTGCGGTAACATTTAATGCCCGGCACTCCTCACGTTTAGTCTCGCAGGCATCTACATTGGTCATGGCCGCGGTATTGATCACTACATCCGGCTTGTATTTTGAAATAATTTTTTCTACTTCCTTTTTATTGGTAATATCCAATGATTCGTATTGATAACCATTCTGTTTGATCAGCCTGTTTGCACCAACAGAACTAGCAATCACTTCTACATCTTTACGATTTAATAAAGTATATATCAATTTTTGGCCTAAGAGGCCGTTACTGCCGGTAATTAAAATTTTTTTCATAGATAAACTATAGGTCCCAAACACTTCTGCGTTTGTTGCGGGTGGGTTTAAAATATTTTTTATGCTCTAAGATAAATGCCATTACAAAGTAAAGGATGACAGGTGATCCAACGGTAAAAAAAGACAGGTATATAAAATACATGCGGATCTTGGTTGTATTGATTCCCAGCTTTTTACCCCACCACTCACATACTCCAAATGCCTGCGTTTCAAACCAAGCTTGAATTCTTTTTATCATTTTTTTATATATAGTATTAAAGTTAAGAAATTTTAGTTCATATTCAGCACCTTAATATATAATTGCCACAAAGTCTCAAAGACTCAAAGACTCAAAGGAACATAAAGGTCTTAAAGAACCATTCGTTTGATTCCATCTTTTATCAATGGGACATTAAAGTTAATAAGATATCCAAGTCGTTTTCGGTAAGTTTCAAATGACTAAGGAGTTGTGCTTCCCATACCGGATTTACTGTTTCGAGGGCAGGACCCAATGCTTTATGAACAATATAAGCAGCATTTACTATTGCTTTGCCAACTGCTTCTTCCTTCTGGGTTAACGGTAAAAATTGTTCTTTGTGAAACTTTATGTCTTCTTGTCTTTGTGGCATTACATTTTGTTTTATTTTTCAACTCTTCAGTAGTTAAGAATTTTTTAACAGATAATTACCAACAGAGCAGGATAAACATTTTTTATGGCTACAGTATTCATTTTTTAGTTGCAGCAACCCTTGTGTTGAGTAAGCAGTATCAACAGGTAATTTTAATGTTTTCCAATTTTCAATTATGGAATTATTCTCTCCCTTAATTTGCTCTAAAAAATTTAATGCCCTACTCACATATTTATCTTCGTCTTTTTGTTTTCCGTATGCAAACAGGAATGGAACAACCGTATTGATAATAATATTGTTTACAGCTTCCTCTCCCAAGTGTTTTGTTTTAAATTTTGTGTGTTTATCAAAAATATAATGTGTTTGCCAGTATTCTGAAACATTCACATTCAACAAACTTTTTAAATCCTTACATGTTTCCGTTTCAATAATTTTTGAAAACAGATGTGTTGAATTAAATACCAGGTTCGCAAACTGCGCAATACGAATAGTAGGAAAATTAACAGGCCTTAACCGGAGAAATTTCCATAAATGCGTATCCACAGTATTCAATTTGAATTTTCGTTTTAAAAATGCGTATTCATTTTGCAGTGTTTGGGGGTATTTATCCTCAAAATGTTCATTCAATAAACCGGCTTGTCCAAAAAATAGCGCTTCGATCTGTAAAAGACTGCTTTTATGCTTTGCCAGAATGATGGAGGATAATGATTTAGCAAGTAACTCAAACGGTTCTGAATTGGTTTTAAATCCAAAGTTACGGGCAAGGTATTGGTAGAAAGTTTCCTCCCAATTATTATGATTCAGTTTTAAAGCCTCTGTTATTGATCCGGATTTACCTTCCAATCGTTCCAGCAGCAAGCGATCAATCGTATTATTTATAATTAAACCGGGAACAGTGGATATTTGTTTTTGACAAGGAACCCAATCACTACTTTGTTTAAAACCCAGGTATTTTTCATGGATCTTTTCATTCAAACGGTCCTTTAATTCGATGGTAGGAATGCTTTCCCCTGATGTGCGATAAAGTTGCGAATCAGCGGTATGTACCACATGTAATATAATATTATCATACGCCATATCCTCCTGATGAAAATGTTTTTTCCAGTCACTGGACCGGATATGAACTTCCACATTTCCTGCCCAGAGTGTTTTGTCCATTTTTATCCGGGCATTAAAAAAGTCGGGGCCGGCATCAAAATTATGATCACCCACTTTTACTATTTCTATGGATGCCCCAGAGGTAGTTCTTAGATCCAATTGATCAAACAGTCGGAATTTCCATAGATAATGGAGAAACTCTTCGGTCATAATAATAAATTAAATACTATGGTAGTTATTGTTATCGGTCGGTTCACAAAGAAACATAAAATAAATTCATGTAATTAATATTTTTGATCTAAATTTAGATTTCCGACTCGCCTTTTTGTTTTTCCTTTTGGGCTACTTAAATTACCTTTTTACCGAATATCTATTTCCTATTAACGAATGATTTGCTATGTTGGCTCAATTTGCAAACTATAAACATGTTAACGAAAAATCCTGTACAAACTGATCCTGATACAACCTCGCTCATTAAACGTATTAATGAGCTGGAGCTACAAAACGATGAGTTGCGAAAACAATTTGCTAAACTTAATTATAACAAAACTGTTCAACAGGAATTTTCAGGAGGCTTTTCAACACATACTATTGGGGAAGAATTCTTTAATTTATTAATTCAATACCTGGCAAAAGCGCTTCCGGTTGATTATGTGTTTATAGGAGAATTGATAGGTGATCCTGATCAGCCGGATTGTAAAATACGGACCCTGGCCATGAGCGCCTTTGGTTCATTGACAGAAAATATTGAATATGATCTGCCTGAAGAACCCTGCGAGCAGGTCATTCGTGGCTCTGTTTATACATATCCGGCAAATTGTCAGCAGATATTCCCTCAAAATAAACTTCTAAAACAATACAATATAAACGGCTATATAGGCTATCCTCTTTATAACTCCCAACACCTGCCCATTGGAATAATCATTGCGGCTCATCAGCAGTCAATTGATGACGTGGCTCACATTGAAACACTTTTAAAAATAGTGGCTAAACGTGCGGAGTTGGAAATGGAACGTCTTAATTATGAACAAACTCTTGAAAAAAATAATGAACAACTCCATAAAAAAATTCAGGCCCAATTTGATGAGCTATTAAAAGAACGGCAGATGCTTCATAATTTTTTTATGCAGGCTCCTGCAATACTTGCCATATTCAGAGGCCCTGAACATATTTTTGAATTGGCCAACCAACCATTCATTCGCCTTTTTGGAAATGGCCCTGTCATTGGAAAAACAATACGGGAAGCATTACCTGAACTGGAAGGGCAGGCATTTTTTGAACTTTTAGATAATGTGTATGCTACGGGCAAGCCTTATGTTGGAACCGAAATGCCCGCAAAGGCTTATGATGATAAAGGTGTGCAGCGGCAAGGTTATTTTAATTTCATTTATCAGGCATTCAATAACCGACACGGAGAAATAGAAGGTGTACTAGTATTTGCCGTAGAGGTTACACAACAAGTAATGGCACGCAAAAAAATGGAGCAAAATGCTACCATGCTTCAAAATTTGTATATGCAAACCTCAGCCTATATCTGCACGTTAAAGGGACCTGAACATATATACGATTTGGTAAACCCTTCATATCAAAGATTATTTGGCAAACGCCAGTTGTTAGGACACAGGATAGCAGATGCACTTCCGGAATTAAAAGGACAGGGATTTATTGAATTGCTTGATCATGTGTATAACACCGGCGAACCCTTTGTCGGGAATGATATGCTTATGCTCTTATCCCGTAATGAAAATGAAGAGCCGGAAGCGGGGTATTTTAATTTTTCATACCAACCTATATTTAATGAAAATAATAATATTGCCGGAGTACTTGTATTTGGTTATGAAGTTACTGAACAAGTAATGGCTCGTAAAAAAATTGAGGACAGCGCTGAACGCATTCGGGTGATCGGAGAAGCGATGCCTCAAAAAGTATGGACCGCGTGCGCTGATGGAAATATCACTTATCTCAATCAACGATGGCTTGATGATACCGGTAAAACTTTTGAAGAACTAAAAGATTTTGGCTGGCAGTCAGTAATTCATCATGATGACCTGGAAAAACATCAGCAAAGCTGGCAACATTCAATTGAAACCGGCGAGCCGTTTGAATTGGAGCACCGTATTTTGCAGAAGGATGGCTCATACAGGTGGCATCTTAGCCGGGGTACGGCTCAAAAAGATAAAAATGGGAAAGTTTTATTATGGATAGGTACCAATACAGATATTGATGATCAAAAGAAAGCTGAACAAGCCATTAAAAAAAGCCAGGTATATACCCGAAGTTTAATTGAGGCTAGTTTGGATCCCCTTATAACTATCAGTCCTGAAGGAAAAATTACTGATGTGAATGAAGCAACGGAGGAAATAACCGGTTTGCCAAGAGAAAAATTGATCGGAACCCATTTCTTTTACCATTTTACGGATCCGGTAAAAGCCAGCAAAGGTTACCAAAAAGTATTTTCAAAAGGTTTTGTTGCCGATTATCCCTTAACGATACGGCATAAAAAAGGAAAACTCACTCCGGTACTTTTCAATGGTTCTATTTATAAAGACGAGCAAGGAAAAGTATTGGGCAGCGTAGTAGTTGCCAGGGATATCACTCAACTCATACGCAATGAGCAGGAATTATTAATGGCTAAAAATAATGCCGAACAAGCGGCTGCCATGGCTGAAGAAGCTGTAAAAGCAAAACAGCAATTCCTTTCTACCATGAGCCATGAGATACGAACACCCATGAATGCCATCATTGGTTTCACACAGGTAATATTAAAAACCCAGTTAACTCCTCAACAAAAGGAATATTTAGCTGCTATTCATACATCAGGAGATACTTTATTAATGTTAATTAATGATATCCTTGACCTTGCTAAAATAGAAGCAGGAAAAATGTCATTTGAACAAATTCCTTTTAATCTATATGATTCAATAACTGCTATCCTTCATACATTTGAAATAAAAATTGAAGAAAAAAAATTACAACTCATCAGGCACTATGATGATGCTATCCCTGAAATATTATTAGGTGACCCTGTACGTTTACACCAGATAATTCTTAACCTGATCAGTAATGCTATAAAATTTACAGCTACGGGAACAATTATCTTAAAGGTGGAACTTTTAAAATACGAAAATCAAAATGCAACCATTCAAATTTCCATTACTGATACGGGTATAGGGATCCCGGAAGACAAACTGGATAATATATTTGAAAATTTCCAACAAGCAACTATTGATACTGCCCGTAATTATGGAGGAACCGGATTAGGGCTTGCAATTGTTAAAAAGCTGGTAGAAGGGCAAGGGGGAAGCCTCAATGTAAAAAGTATATTAAATGAAGGATCTACTTTTAGTTTTACACTCTCTTTTAAGACTGTGGAATCTATAGTTGAAGATCCTGTATCTGAATACAAAACCCGGGGGTTGGAAAATATAATCACTGACTCTGTAAGTGATATCCCAAAAACAATAAAGACACTGATCGTAGAAGACAACAGATTGAACCAATTATTGATGGAAACATTACTAACCGGTTTTGGTTTTGAATTTGATATCGCAGCCAATGGAAAAATTGCGATCGAGAAATTGGAAAAAGGTACTTATGATATTGTACTTATGGATCTGCAAATGCCGGAAATGAATGGAATAGAAACGAGTGAATACATTCGTAAAAAAATAAAATCAGAAGTTCCAATTATTTTACTTACTGCGGATGTTACCACCATGGATGAGGAAAAATGTAAAGCTTATGGTATAAATGATTATATCGCCAAACCTGTAGAAGAAAAATTATTACATGAAAAAATGGTGAAGCTTTTACACGAGACTGTCAATTTTGAACCTTAAGAAAATACATCATTTTCTTAATTTCTTATTTTCTTCTTCTAATTCAGTAATTCGCTGAACTTGTCCCTTTACCACATTGCGGGCTGATAAACGTAATTCCATTTCATCCATCACAATTTCTGCCATTTGCTGCAAAATAATTTTTTGATTTTCACTGAGAGATCTTGGCTTTTTATCAATAATGCAAAATGTGCCTAAGTTATGTCCGTCTTTGGTAGTTAAAGGCGCGGCAGCATAAAATTTAAGTCCAAAATCGCCAGATACCAAAGGGTTGGCAAGACAACGATGGTCTTTAGAGGCATCTTCTACCACATAAATATCATCGTGCATAATTGCCGAGGCGCACAATCCTGCATCCTTAGAAACCTGGTTAAGCTCCAAACCGTAACATGATTTGAACCAGATTTTATCATGATCTACTAAACTGATAATAGCAACGGGAACATCAAAAAAGATAGAAGCAAGTGAGGTCATTTTATTAAAATTACCATCCATAGGTGTATCCAGTATATCATATCGCCTCAAGGCACTTAAGCGTTCTAATTCAGTATTTAGAAGATCAATTGTTATCATGTTGTCATTATCGGTTAATAAAAGAGAGCAAATATGCTTTACAGGTATATATACAAATTTAACGACAATGGGTTTTATAGGTAGAAAATTTTCGGTGAACGAGAGGTAACAAGCGTTAAATAGGTAAGAAAGGAATTCTTATTTTGAAACTTCTTTTTTAGGAGGCATGGGGCCGCGTTTATAAATGATCAATCCATTCAAAAAATTACGTAGTAATTGATCTCCGCATTCTTTAAAATTTGGATGATCAGGTTTCCGATAAAGCGCATTCAATTCACTTTTGGAGATATCAAAATCTGCCAACTTCAGGATTTTGACCACATCTTCGTCCTTAAGTTCCAAGGCTACACGTATTTTTTTCAATATGTCGTTATTGGTTAACATTTTTTGATTTTAAAACTTGTTAGAACAAAGTTAAATTAATTCGGGCTGATCGCTCAATTTTTTGAGCCGGCATCATTTATTTAATCTTTATGTTGAGAAAGATATAATAATTTATAAATTAGTATAATAGGATATGAAGCTAAAGAAGTTCCAAGGTCAAGAACAAGTCCCCCGGCACATTTTTAAACCCAATGGTTGGTTTGCGATTATTTCCGCAATTGTGGGATTACTGCTTTATTCAAATACAATTACTCACAATTACGTACTTGATGACAGGATCGCTATCCTTGAAAATAAATATGTAATGGATGGCATATCTGGAATCCCTAAAATCCTGACAATAGACTTTTGGCATTTTCAAAATGCCAATCTTGGTTATTACAGGCCACTCTCCCTGATAACTTTTGCGATTGAAAATCAATTTTTTCCGGAAAAACCTCAGGTAAGTCATTTGGGAAATGTAATCCTTTATGCACTAACCGGTTTTTTTCTATGCTTACTTCTAATGAGCATTTTTAAACATGTTCACCCTGTGTTTTCTTTCGTCGTAACACTTCTTTTTATTGCTCATCCAATCCATACCGAGGTGGTTGCAAATATTAAGAGTCGTGACGAAATACTTTCATTTCTTAATCTCATTATCGCTTTTTTTATTTTGCTTAAAGCTTATAAAACAAAAGCAACAAATTACAAACTCCTGTTTATTTCATGTATTTTCTTTTATCTCGCACTTCTTTCCAAAGAAACGGCACTGGCCGGTTTATTCGTTATTCCATTAATTTTATTTTTTTCATTTGACCTTACCCTGAAACAAAGTTTAACAAGATCGATCCCTTTTCTTGCACTATTTCTGATTTTTCAATTTCAAAAATACCTGGCTTTAGGAAGTATTTCCGGACATGTACCAAACGATATTGTAAATTATCCTTACATGTTGGCAGGACAAAAATTTTCATCCTCAATATTGATCTTTCTCCATTACTTAAGGCTGACCATTTTTCCACATCCGCTTTCTTATGATTATGCATATAATCAGATTCCCGCAACAAAATTTAATTTTCTGATATTAATTGGATTTTTGCTTGTTATTGCTCTTATTTATATTATTCTAAGAGGCATTAAAAAAAAATCCAGCCCGGCCTTTGGAGGTTTCTTTTTTCTTATCACGCTTAGCCCTGCACTTATATTTGTGTTAGCCAGGGGAGGAATTCTTGCGGAAAGATTTTTATATGCTCCCGTATTAGGGTTTTGTATTATCATCACATGGGTCATTTATTTTAAGTTTGGGGATTTAAAATTTGATCGTTTTAAATCCTATTTCATACCTCTTTTATCCATCGCCTGTATTTTTTTTCTTTATTCTTTTAAAACTGTGACAAGAAACACTGTATGGAGTAATAACATAAGCCTGTTTTCTACTGACGTAAATACTTCTCCAAACAGTTGCCAGGTACATCGGCATTATGGCAGTGAATTAATTGATATCGGCATCCGGGAAAAGGATGAAAAAAAGAAAGATGAATTGTTTTACAAAGGAATCGGCCATTTGAAAATCGCTCTGGATATCCATCCACACCTGGGAGATGCTTTTCTTCACCTTGGTTACGCTTATCAACACATTAAAGAAAACTATGATTCCGCTATTTATTATTATAATCGTTGTATTGAAGATGCTCCGGGACAGGTATCAGCTTACAATAATCTTGGCGTTGTTTACGAAAAATTGGGCAGACAGGAATTAGCTTCTTACTATTTTAATAAGTCGGTTGAAGTAAATCCAAATTTTTCCATCGGAATACGTAATCGGGATGATCATAAAAAAAGAACCGGTATAGATATTCGTACTTTCCCTTCACAACTGGATCCGGAAATTATAGAAAAGATGGCAAAAAATAAAGATGCTTTATTTTATTTCAAGCTTGGAACTTTAATAATTCAAAAAGACACCACGCAGTTAACCAAAGCTATAAAGTATCTTAAAAAAGCGATTGAAATGGACCCAAAAATGGAAGATGCATATCTGAATCTTGCAAGCTGTTACGGGATGACAAAAAAATACGTTGACGCCATTGAGATACTAAACAAGGAATTAAAAATCAATCCGAAAAATAAATATGCCTATATCCTTCTTGGAGTAAGCTACGAAAAAATGGGGGACAAAGAAAAAGCGGAAGAATGTAATGAGATGGTAAAAAAATTATCCTATCCATAAAAAGATTAATAATTTAATACTCCAATAATCCCTTAATTGACTTTGAAACTTTCTTTGCATTTGGCAACATGGTTTCTTCCAGAACAGAATTCAAAGGAATAGACGGCAAATTTTCAGATCCAATTACTCCAACGGGAGCATCTAAATATTCAAAACATTTTTGAGAGATGCGTCCTGCCAATGCCTGTGCAAAGCTATTATTGTAAGGCTCCTCGGTAAGCACTATACATTTACCGTGCTTTTTTACAGAATTTAAAATTGCTTCTTCATCCAATGGGTTGATCGTACGCAGATCTAAAATTTCAACCTGTCCGGGAAAATCTTTTGCGGCATTTTTTGCCCAATACACACCCATGCCATAAGTGATGATGGTTATACTTCCTTTACTTTTTGACGCTTCCGCTTCCAAAACTATTCTTGCTTTACCAAGAGGAATGATATAGTCTTCATCCGGATCAATTGTTTTAGCATCCTCAGTTCCTTTAATTTTACTCCAATATAAACCTTTATGTTCAAGCATCACAACCGGATTCGTATCATAATATGCGGCTTTCATTAAACCTTTCATATCCGCTCCTGTTGATGGATAACAAATTTTTATACCCCGTATATTTGCTAAAACACTTTCTATGCTTGATGAATGATAAGGCCCTCCACTCCCATACGCACCAATGGGTACGCGAATAATACAGCTTATTGGCCACTTACCATTTGATAAATAACAGGAACGGCTCACTTCAGTAAATAACTGGTTTAATCCCGGCCAAATGTAATCCGCAAACTGCACCTCTACAATTGGTTTGCATCCGGCAATGCTCATTCCTACAGTGCTTCCGATAATAAACGCCTCTTGTATAGGTGTATTGAATACACGATGTTCGCCATACATTTGTGCTAATGTAGCCGCCTCACGGAATACTCCTCCCAGCCTGCTTCCCACATCTTGTCCATACAATAAACATTCAGGATGTTTTGCCATTAGCTCACGGATCGCAAACAGTGCAGAATCTACCATCACCGTTCTTTCTTTGCCTTTGGGTTCACGAACTCCTTTTTCTTCTGTAACCGGGGTTGGAGCAAAATCATGTTTAAACAGGTCTTCCGGATCAGGATCCGCGGCCACTGATGCTCTCTCATAATCTTCCGCGACCTTTTGTTTCGTACGTTTATCAATTTCGGTTAATTCGGCAGGATCAAAGCCTGATGCTATGAGCCTGTTTCTATATTTAGGGAAAGGGTCACGTTTTTGAGATTCTTCCATATCACTCCGGTACCATTCCTTTCGAACACCGGATGTGTGATGGTTTAATAATGGAACTTTTGCATGTATCAAAAATGGACGGCGCTCTTTGCGTACCAGTGCGATCACTTCCTGTATTGTATCGTATGATGTTACAAAGTCCGTACCGTCAATGGTACGTGTTTCTAATCCTTTAAATCCTTTGGCATATTCAGTAGCATCCATCGCACGAATTTCTTTTGCACGGGCAGAAATATCCCATTCATTATCTTGTACCAAATATAAAATGGGCATTTGCTTTAATACGGCCATCTGGAAGGCTTCTGCTACTTCTCCTTCTGTAATAGATGCGTCTCCAAATGAACAAACAACTACAGGTTTATCATCACCATGATCCGGTAATAATTTTTCTTTTTCCAAATACTGGATTCCCATTGCGACACCGGTAGTTGGTATGGCCTGCATACCGGTTGCCGATGACTGCATGGGGATCTTAGGCATATCATCCCTGCGTAAACTTGGATGTGAATAGTATGTTCTTCCTCCACTGAAAGGATCGTCTTTTTTGGCCAGTAATTGTAACATCAATTCATAAGGCTGCATGCCTATGCCCAGCAAAATGCTGTCATCACGATAGTAGGCCGATAAATAATCCTGTGGTTTTAATTGCAAGCCCAATGCAAGCTGGATAGCCTCGTGCCCGCGGGAAGTAGCATGTACGTATTTGGCAGTAATTTCTTTATTGGCTTCAAATAGATCCGTCATTGCCTTGGCAGTGCACATAAGCTCAAATGCTTTTAGCAAAACACTTTCAGGAATATGCGATTCTATCTTTCGCTTTTTATCAGCCATTGGTTGTGACATCAGAATATTCGTTATCAGTTATTTTATCTTAACTGGCACAATATATAAACTTCTTAGGCTCTTTTGCAAATCCAGTTTTTATAATAAACCGGTTTCCTTCAATACAGGGAGGGCTTCTTTTTTATATAAAACAGGAATGATCTTTCTTAGTACTTTTCCCTCCGGCCCTTCGAAATAAATTATTATCCGGGGAAAAGAAAATGTGGGGGTTTTAAAATAAACCGACTTAATTTTTTTACGTTGGATGGTTGGTGTTCTGCTGCTTAGAAAACCTTCCTTCACTCGTCTAAACGACATTAATAGCAGAAGTAACGCTCCATAATTAATGGGATTTAAAAAAAAATCAAATCCATAATAGTTCATGGACAATGCAGTATAAACAAATAAAAATGCGAACAATATATAATTCAGTACGCTTATAATACCCCAACTTTCATTCAATTCATGTTCCAAGGGAACGCGTGTTACTTCTTTACTATTGATAATAAAAACAGTGTCATCCGTAATGTGACAATATTCGTTTTTGTTGACCCTGAAATATTTTGTTTGCATATGATACTACAAAAATACGATGAATTCCTTCATTTATAATTCATAATTTATCATTTATAATTTCTACCTTCGCCTCATGATCACTACTGACCAACTAAAAGACCTTCGGGAACGCACGGATGCGTTAAGGGGGCATCTTTGACCTCGACCGCAAGCTTCGTGAAATAGCCGAAGAAGAAGAAAAAGCCCTTGCTCCTAACTTCTGGGACGATCCTAAAAAAGCAGAAGAACTGCTGAAACAAACCAAGATCAAAAAAAACTGGACCAAATCTTACGATGAACTTACTCGTAACATGGACGATCTTGTCTTGTTGTTTAACTATTATAAAGAAGGAGAAACTACTGAGCATGATGTAGAGCAACAGTTTCAGACCACAATAAAACTACTGGAAGAAATTGAATTTAAGAATATGCTTAGTCGCAAAGAGGATATTTTAAGTTGTATTGTTCAGATCAATGCCGGTGCAGGTGGTACTGAAAGCTGCGATTGGGCGGAAATGCTCATGCGCATGTACATGATGTGGGGAAGTAAAAACGGTTATAAAGTAAAAGAAACAGACCGCTCGGATGGGGATGCCGCGGGAATTAAATCAGTTACACTTGAATTTGAAGGTGATTATGCATTTGGTTATCTGAAAGGTGAAAATGGTGTACACCGGCTGGTTCGTATCTCTCCTTTTGATGCAAATGCCAAACGTCACACTTCTTTTGCATCTGTATATGCTTATCCATTAATTGATGACACTATTGAAATTGAAGTGAACCCGGCTGACATTGAATTTGAAACATTTCGTTCAGGAGGAGCCGGAGGACAAAATGTGAATAAAGTTGAAACAGCAGTACGCTTATATCATAAGCCTTCAGGGATCATTATTAAAAACCAGGAATCGCGCTCACAATTACAAAATAAAGAGAATGCAATTAAATTATTGAAATCACAATTGTTTGAAATTGAAATGCGTAAAAAACGGGAAGCAATTGCAACTATTGAAGGAAATAAAAAAAAAATAGAATGGGGCTCACAAATCCGCAATTACGTTTTTCATCCTTATAAACTAGTGAAAGATATTCGTACCGGCCATGAAACATCCAATGTACAGGCGGTGATGGATGGAGACCTGAATGATTTTATTAAAGCGTATTTGATGGAATATGGAGGCCCCTCCTAACCTCCCCGAAGGGGAGGAACTAATTCTAAATTAATTTTAATATGAAAAAACAAAAAAACAAAAAAATAAATAATGCTCCCTTCCCTTGGGGAAGGGCCGGGGATGGACTTTTTATTTACCACAACACCCGTTGCTCTAAAAGCCGTGAGTCATGCAGCATCTTACAAGAAGATGGTATAAGGTTCGAAACCATCGAATATTTAAAAACTCCTCCTTCACAAAAAGAAATTAAAGAACTTTTAAAGATGTTGAAGCTGAAAGCTGAAGATATTGTTCGAAAAAGCGAACCTATATTTAAAGAAAGATTCATTGGCAAAAAATTAACCGAAGCACAATGGATAAAAGCTCTGGCAGATAATCCGATCCTGATCGAACGCCCCATTATTATTAAAGGAAACAAAGCAATTATAGGGAGGCCGCCTGAAAAAGTGAAGTTGATGTACTGATGTACCGATGTCCTGATGTGAATATGAAGATTTGTATATTTATTTTATAATTAAACTATTTTGAAAGGCATTACCTATTATATTTTTTTACCACTTATTTATCTGCTGTCGGCTTTGCCTTTCCCGATACTTTATTTGGTCTCTGATTTTTTTTACTTTTTGATGTATCATGTAGCAGGTTATAGAAAAAAAGTTGTTCATGAAAACCTAAAGAATTCATTTCCTGAAAAAACTCCGGAAGAATTAAAAATACTTGAACGTAAATTTTACCGTTACTTATGCGACCTGTTCCTTGAAACATTTAAAACGCTCACCATCTCCAGAAACCAAGCCAAAAAACGGCTCAGGTTTTCAGATGAAACCATTGCATTATTTAAAAAATTGAATGATGAAAAAAAGAGCTGCATCCTTGTAATGGGTCATTTTGGAAACTGGGAATGGGCCGGAAATACATTTGCACTGGTATGTGAACAGCAACTTTATGTAATCTATCACCCGCTTTCCAATAAATATTTTGACAAACTGATCTATAATATGCGTACACGTTTTGGAACAAAATTGTATGCCATGAAGGATACCATCCGCGAAATGATAAGAAACCGAAATGAGATCAATGCTATCGCTTTTATTGCCGATCAAACACCTGCTCCTGCAATGGCTTATTGGACCACTTTTATGAACCAGGAAACTCCTGTATTTTGGGGTACTGAAAAAATTGCCTGTAAACTTAATTTTCCGGTAGTGTACGTAACCGTCAACAGGGAAAAGAGAGGATATTATATAGTAAGTACAGAGCTATTAGTGAGTGAGCCAAAACAAACCGGAGAGGGCGAAATCTCTGAGTTACACACCAGGAAACTTGAGCAGGACATAATAAAACAACCGGAAATTTGGCTTTGGAGCCACCGGCGTTGGAAACATAAACGACCTAACTGATGCCGCGCCATGTCAATTCGAGCGGAGTCGAGAATGTGCGGATGCCCGGCATTATTTTGAAAAAAATCTTAAACAGACTCTAAGATTTATTAAAAAAATAGCACATTGCTTTGTATATTTGTTAAACATGCTTGAAGGTAAAGAACTGATACTGGCCACTAAACCTTTTATGAAGGAAGACCGATTTAAAAGCTGGTACTTTACACTTACTACTTTGGCTATTCTTATTGCCTTTCTTTTTGGTACGGTCTACAATTTTCATTGGACACTAAAATTGATCTGCAGCATTGGTGCAGGCTTTACAATTGTACGCTTATTTGTCATTTATCATGACCATCAACACAGATCCATTCTGACTAAATCTACACTCGCTGATATATTATTTACCCTGTTTGGGTTTTATGTTTTAGCACCATCCGGAATATGGAGCCGCAGTCATGATTATCATCATAAAAACAATTCAAAATTATTCAGTGCAAGCATTGGTTCCTACCCAATTTATTCCAAACAAAAATTTTTAAAGTGTAGTCGTATTGAGCAAATGCATTATTTATTTATCAGGCATCCGCTTACCATTACGTTTGGATACTTTTTCGCTTTCATGTGGGGCATGTGTTTTAAATCCATTATTAATCGTTTTAGTAAACACGTGGATTCATTGATCGCATTGATCGTACATTTTGCTTATCAGTTTTGTGTGTTTTATTTTTTAGGCTGGCAAACCTGGATACTTTTATGCGCTATTCCTCATTTTATTTCGGGAGGCCTGGGAGCCTATTTATTTTATGCCCAGCATAATTTCCCGGGAGTTACATTCCAGGGTAATGAAGACTGGACCTATGAAGGCGCCGCAATGGAATCTTCCAGTTATATGATATTGAGTGCTCCTTTGCAATGGGCCACTGCAAATATCGGGTATCATCACATTCATCACATCAATGCACGTATCCCTTTTTACCGTTTACCGGAAGTGATGGAAGCCATTCCTGAATTTCAGGATGCAAAAAAAACCTCTTTAAAATTAACAGATATAATTGGCTGTTTCAGAATGAAAGTATGGGATGTTGAAAAACAGGAGATGGTGGGACTTTAATTGGCAGAGAAATTTTATTTCTATCTCTTTAAGTTCTTTCTCATTGATAAAAAACAATCTTACTTAGAGATGTTATTATGCTTTTAGCTCCTCGGTAACCTTGGTAAATCCAATTACGTTGTTATTATCATCATGGATGGCTGTAATAAGAATGCTTCCATAAAAAATGGTTCCATTATTTTTAATCCTCCTGCCTATATGTTTTGCGGAACCATTTTTTGTGGCTTCTGCTATTAATTTTTCAGGGAGGTTGTTCTGCCTGTCTTCCGGCAGATAAAAAATTCTAAAGTTCTGACCGATAATTTCTTCCGCTTTATATCCTTTTATTTTTTCTGCTCCTTTATTCCAATCTAAAATAGTACCGTTTCTATCAAGCAGAATTATCGCAAACTCTTCGACTTCCTGAATCATTTTCCTGCGTAGCAAGTCAAGCAAATAATCTTTTTTTGTTTCCATTTTTATAAAAATCCTATCAAAAATATGTTTAAAAAACCACTTAAGAAAG
>JBQTHQ010000114.1:0-7442 GCA_052389695.1 Bacteroidota bacterium
GACATAGCTAATGATCATAAATAGTACCCCAATGAAATAACCATTCCAATTTTTTTCATTTTTTATCATCAATATAATTCCTGCAATGCATAAAAAGACCAAAGGGGTGTAAACAAAAAGACCGTTATTGGCGCTGAACCATGTTTCTAAAAGCTTGGGGTTATTCCAGAAACTGAAACTTTCGTTTGTGTATGAATCAGTAATGATATTACCTGTATTGCTGTGCCAGTAATATAATTGAGGAATAGCCAATAGCATTGCACCCATCAGGGATAAAATAATCATTAGTTTATTTGCGGATAAAAAAGTTATTCTTGTTAGAAATTCCGTTTTGTTTTTGATATTGTAGAATAATGGAAATAATACAATGAGAATATTTGTTGGCCTTGTTAATATAGCCAGTACCATACAACAAAAAAATAAAAAATAATACCTGAATTGTGTTTTTGAGATAACAAAGGGAGTTAAATAAATGATCAGACTAAATAAAAAAAACGAATAGATATGCGACATCCCCGGTGCATCAATTGTATAGTAATATAAATTGCTTCCAACTAAAAACATAAGAGGGCCAACAACTGATACAAAGGAAGAAAAGTGCAATGATAAAAATTTACTTAAAAAAAACAATCCGAAGCAACAATAAAACACACCGGCGAAATAGATCCCAAATGAATATATTTTAGAGAAGCCATCTGCTTTAAATCCTAATGGTTCAGCCAGTAAATGGGAAATAATAAAAAACGGGGTTTGCAAAACAGCTGCCCCACAAGGATATTTTGTAATTACTTTGTTATTAACAGAATCAAGATAAAATCCATCCCCTGTTTTCTTTTCGATGTTATCAGGAAAGTCAGCAGAATTGTTACCATATATGAACCAGATGGGGTGATACACATAATATCCGGCCGCATCAGCCCAAAGAACATCATGATAACTGTTCGCTTTATCTTTACTGTGTTTATTAAAGGAGAGAAAAATTGTGATCGGTAAGATCAGCAACAGAAATATTTGAGGCTTTAATCGCATTTCTGTTAACGGAGATCAATGTTGAATAATTAATTTTTGGTTGATAGTAACCTTATCGTTTTTAATAGTGACATTGTATAAACCTACATTTAGTTGGCCAACATTTATTTCAATAGGTTCCGCAATAGTATAATTGCTAAACTGTTTTTTGTATTGCTCCCTGCCTAACATATCGGTAATAGTTATTTCAAATGAGTTATTATTTATTAAAGAACTATTACCAATATTTAGAAAAACATTATCATTGGCAGGATTCGGAAATAATTTAAAATCACCGGCTGATTGAGTAATTGCATTGACGTCGGTAACAACAATAGTTACACTACCTGATGCAACTCCATTGCTATCCGTCTTAATCAAATAAATGTGATCTAAATTAGAATAGGATGCTGAGGTTCCGCAAATAATGTAACCATTATCATTAGTACCTCTGATGCAATAGGCTATTTCCATTTTACTATTTCCAAATGTGGCGGAATGAAAACCATTGAATGGATTTTCTATAAATCCTAAAAAATCGGATTCGCCAAGTCCAAATGTATAAGTGTAACCAACCATTGCAAGGCGCCCGTATGCTGATCGCACAATGGAATGAAACCCGTCATTACCGGTTCCGCCATAAGTGGGAGCATAATTAACAGAGCCTGTGGGTGATAAAAAAAGTATTAAGCCGTCAAAATTTCCATTTCCTACACTTTTTGTTTTCCCCGCAACAATATATTCTCCTGTGCTGCTTTCTATCACCTCATACGCTATATCTTCTTGTAATCCTCCATATTTATTTGTCCATAATGTATCACCGGTTGAATTTGTTTTAACAGTATACATGTCACCGTTCACATTGCCCATGCTTTTCGTAAAACCGGTAAGAATGTACCCTGAATCGCTGGTTTGTATTACACTTCTGGCTTCATCTTCATTAGTACCACCATATGTTTTAGTCCAAAGTGTATCCCCTGCCGAATTAATTTTTACTAAATACATATCTTCATTCCCTTTGCCATAACTGTATGTACCACCGGCAATGATATATCCACCATCAGCTGTAGTATCAATGGAATACGCGAAATCCCAATTGGAGCCTCCATACGTTTTTTCCCAAATAACATTACCATATTTATCTGTTTTGATAACATACATATCATATCCGCCAAATCCAAAACTGTTTGTATAACCTGCAATTACATAACCGCTGTCTGTCGTTTGTTTTATAGAATATGCCTGATCGATATTAATTCCTCCAAAGCTTCGATGCCATTTTGGTATACCCACGTTATCTGTCTTTAAAATATAAGCATGAGTATTTCCTGAACCAAAACTAGTGGTGGCACCGGCAACAATATATCCTTTATCATAGGTTTGCAGCACCGAATAGCCATAATCATAATCGTTTCCACCATATATTTTTTCAAATTTTGTTATTTGAGCCTGTAACAGATCAGTTGTTATCAGAACAAATACAATAATTGATAATATTGTTTTAATGAATGCTTTCATCATATTTCATTTAACTACATTTCTGATTTTTACCAGCTCAGTCATCAGCTTTTCAAAATGATCAAGGTGAAGCATGTTTGCACCGTCTGATTTTGCTTTTGCAGGGTTGGGATGTGTTTCTAAAAATATACCATCAGCGCCAACCGCAATTGCTGCTTTAGCAATTGTTGCGATGAGTTCAGGCTTCCCTCCTGTTACACCACTTGTTTGATTGGGTTGTTGTAATGAATGAGTAATATCCATTATTACAGGCACATTGTTTTTTTGCATCTCAGGAATCCCTCTATAATCCACTACCAGGTCATGATAACCCAAAAATGTACCACGTTCAGTAAGCATAATATTTGTGTTACCAGATTCACGGACTTTATCAACAGCAAATTTCATTGACTCTGCAGATAAAAATTGCCCTTTTTTAATATTTATGTACTTTCCTGTTTTAGCTGCAGCTATCAGCAAATCCGTTTGGCGGCAGAGAAAAGCAGGTATTTGTAAAACATCTACATATTTTGCTGCCAAAGCAGCTTCGTCATTTGAATGAATATCTGTAACGGTAGGAATACCAAAATGTTTACCCACTTTTGCAATTATTTCTAATCCTTTTTTATCCCCAATGCCTGTAAATGAATCCAACCGTGAACGATTGGCTTTACGATAAGATGCTTTAAATATATAAGGGATTCCTAATTTATCCGTAACTGCTTTTACTTTTTCAGCGACTTCAAAACAAATCTCTTCGCTTTCTACCACACACGGACCGGCCAACAAAAAAAAGTTGTTTTTATCTAAATGCTTAATGTTTGGAATATTTTTTGGTGACATATTGTTTTTAGTTTTATTCGTTATTTGTAGTTTGTGTTCACAGCGTTATAAAATTAGACTAATTTTCTCCGAACTATCAACCACTAAACGGAAACTATTTTTTTATTTAAAATTCTTTATTAATGAAATATAAGCTCCCTGTCCGGTTGTTTTTTTAGGAGCAATGTATCCCTCAATATTATTGCTTCCGGCATACACAAGGAAACCTTTACCTAATTTAGCAAATATTCCCAAACCATAATTAAATCGTCCATATCCACCATAACCAAATGTTGTTGATAACATCAATCTCGGATTGATATAAAAAACACCTTTTACGTAAGCTAACAACGTATGGTTAGCATTGAACACATATCGGATCCCTTCTACCAGATGAAAATGTTTATTGAATTGTGTTTCAAAACTCAGATTCAATGTTGCCGGTATAGTTACCGAAAATGATTGCTTTTGAAATGGAACAATCGTGTTAAATATGCTATCCTGTGAAGTACCTTTAAATGTTGAATCCTGGAGATCATAAATGCTATTGATCGTAAAACCTGTATAATGAAAAAGTGAATCCTGTTTTAATTGCAATGACCTGTCATTAAAACGTATTAATCCAACATCTTCAATAGAAACACGTAACTTAGAAATTCCAAACCGGGTATTAAAAGGTGCTTCTAAATAAATATCAACGCTGGCCCCATAACCGTTAAATGCTCCCAATCCTTTGCGGGCAGTATCAGATTGCGCTACCTGAATGGAAGTATTAAAATCAATGTATTGGCCATCTTCACTGGTAAATAATTCAGCTTTTTTTGCAAGGATAGAAGCATATTGTTCGCCTTTTAAAAAAGAAATACTCATTCCCCAACGTGTTGCACTATCCAGTTTTGTTGAAAAAAATCCGATCTGTAATTGCTGGTATCGTAACAAGTTGAGATTGAAATTATTGAAATTTGCTGTTTCTCCCGCAAATTGGGAATTACCATAAAATCCTACTTTATAAAAATCTTTTGAAAAACGTGCATCAAAATGCTGCCTGTCGCGAACACCAAAAAAAAGACTCAAATGTTTTTTATGAAATAAAGAATCGGGCTTTATCGCCACATAAATACCGGAATTGAAATCGGCACCAATGCGGTTGGTATTTTTTGTGCGACCTAAAACCTCATTCTTAAGATCCGTATCAATATAACCACCTTTATAAAACTGTGTAACAAATTGATTGGTAAAAGCATTAGAGTTTAAACCATATTCTGTAACGATGCCTATACGTAATTTAGCGGAATCAGGAAATTCATCAGCAAAAATGTTTAACATTTGTGCTTTGGCGTGTAAAGAAACCAGCCCAATAAGTATGATCAATACTTTCTTCACAGATTATTGCAGTTGAATAGTATAATTAAAATCACCTACTAACTTAATATCAATTTTATAATCACTATAAATTTTCATGTATTGAGGCGGGGTACCAGTGTTAAACTTTACTTTTAACATTACTTTTTTCGTATTGTACAGTAAATTCATTTTGCTTTCGCTTACAGGGACAACTATTTTTGTCAGTTTTTTAGCGATCACCCGGTAACTTGAATTAACGGATGCTTCATCAATTGTATTGGCATAACCCAACAACGAATCTACTACAACATTGTTTTCATTCAGCAAATAAAATTGCATTGCGGCATCAAATGGAAATCCATTGTTTGCAAATAAAGTAACCGTTCCACTATGAACATTTTTCACCCCATTGCTGTTTGAAATAGCAAGATTGAACGTGTCTGTTAAAATCAAATTACTTGCCACCAGTGAAAGCGGAATCTCCATGTCCAGCCTCACATTCAAAAGTTTATCCGAATAAATAAAATCATTGGATCCTGATACATTCCCTAAAGGGTTCGTATTCACTTGCATGGTATAGCCAAACTTGTCAGGCAGATTTTCGATCAGATTTTTAATATTTGAATTACTAATAGTTAAAGGGAAATTAGCAGATGTTGGAAACACATTACCTCCACTTTCCGCTGCACGATTAATATTAATTGCTGAACCGATGATGGAATTGCTGAGATTAATGGTGTTTCCTGTGCGGGTATTGATAGAACTTAAATTACTGATATAAGCCCTTGCATCTATACCTATTGGATTTTCTATTTTAAGATTAAAATTAACATCTTCTAAATTAATGGCCCCTCCAACTATACGATTGAACATGGTAAAATCAGTTTGCTCAGGTCCAATATTAAAGGTATTCTGGCCAAAATAGCCTTTTGTATAATAAGGCTGGATATCATAAAACTCGTTTTCAATAACTAAACTTTCTGAAGAGCTTAATTGTACTGAATCAGTGGCTGAAGCGCTTATTGATGCTGTGAGCGCTGTGTATAAAGTATTAATTTTATTTCCGTTGATTCCGGTTAAACTAAATACATAACCCGACAAATCATAGACCTTGGTAAAAATTCCGGGGGTAGTCCCTACAGCGGCAGGTACTGAAATATTTATTGAAAAGGGCACATTATTTAATTTTGCAGAAGGAATGGTGTACACAAAATCAGTTACTTCATGAATATAATTTTTGATTGTATACCTAACAAGTCCCGATTTAATAATTGCTACTCGCAATTGAATACCTTTTAAATTATAAGAAGTTTCAATTTGGTTATTAGGTATAACTACCTGTCCGGGGGGTAATTTTACCGAAAACATGGGGTAGACTTTATTCAATGTTGTGTCAGGTATTTTAAAAAGCGTATCCATTGCTAATTTGTAAATGTCATTCTGGAATACAATTTTTAATGAGCTATCCGGATTAATTTGCAGTATAGAATCAGGTAAAATATTATTGATATCAAGAGATGCATTTACCAGGGGGGCCAATATTTCAGTATCCCAGTATGGCTTTTCCAGCTCTTTCCTGCATGAAAAAAAAGAAAGTATAATCAAACAAACTAAAAAAGCTGCCTTTCTCATATAATAAAGCCTTTTATACGGCTTAGCGGACTTTAAAAATACTAAATTAATCGCAAATATGGCTATTTAATGTTTTTGTCCAAAAACCAATCTGAGTATGAGAAATCATTTAGTTAGTGAGGTAAAAAATAAAACCTTATTAGCATTCGTACCGTATAAAAGAATATAGATATCTTTGCATCCCTTTACATTTATTCAGTTTATGTTAACGAAACGATTTCTTATTTCCTGGTTAGCCGCTTCCGCTATCATGTTTTTTATTTCATATGCATGGCATGGGGTGTTCCTTACTGATTATTCTCGTCTTTCATACCCACAAGAGATATTTTTGATTATTGCAGCCATTGTTTACCTGATCCTTGGGTTTGTAGTTGCCAAAGCTATAGATGCTAAATTATTGGAAGGCCATTTCAAACGTAAGCCTGTAATGAAAGGTGCGTTTTCGGGTGCCGTGTGCGGATTCGTCTTTTTTTTAATAGCGACAGTGGTAGGCGTTTCTTTTAGCACTACTTCCAATGTACAGCACCTATTATTAGATGTTACCTGGCAGGTAATTGAGCAAGCTATCGGCGGCATTACGGTGGGTATTGTTCATATATTGGTATATGATCCCCGTGTTAGTTTTGAAGATTAATAATCGTATTTATCTCCCCATAATTTTTTCAAATATTCCCTCATTTCCTTTTCTCTTGCATTATTTCCGGGATCGTAAAACCTTGTGCCGCTAATGTTATCAGGTAAATATTCCTGTTTGGAAAAATTACCCTGATAATCATGAGAATACTTATAATCAGCCCCATAACCAATATCTTTCATCAATTTGGTGGGGGCATTACGTATATGTAGCGGCACAGGGAGGTCTCCTGTTTTTTGTACCGCTTGTTGTGCTTCATTGATGGCCATATATACGGCATTACTTTTGGCTGAGGCTGCGAGGTAAGTTACTGCCTGGGATAAAATGATACGTGATTCAGGATAACCGATCATATTTACAGCCTGGAAACAATTATTTGCAATGACCAAAGCCGTAGGATTTGCATTTCCAATATCTTCTGAAGCCAAAATAACTAATCTCCTGGCGATAAATAAAGGATCTTCTCCGCCTTCTATCATTCGTGCCAGCCAATAAACAGCCGCAT
>JBQTHQ010000115.1:0-21000 GCA_052389695.1 Bacteroidota bacterium
GTATAGTATTTCAGCCGGGTTGGATTATCCGGGAGTTGGACCAATGCATGCCAATTTATTTGAAACGGGAAGGGCGCAATTTGTTTCCATTACAGATGATGAAGCATTAAAAGCAGTGTATTTATTATGTAAACTAGAGGGTATCATTCCTGCATTGGAAAGCGCACACGCTTTGGCACAGTTGGAGTATTTAAAAGCAAAAAAGAATGATATTGTGGTGATCAATCTTTCAGGTAGGGGAGATAAGGACTTAGCAGCATTTATTAAACATATGTAAAACTATTTAAATACGGCGTCATTGCGAGTTTCATTTTTTGAACGAAGCAATCTGCCGCAGAGTGAGATTGCTTCGTCGCTTCACTCCTCGCAATGACGAAAAACTCAATGATATGAATCGAATCAACAAACTATTTAAAGAAAAGAAAAAGAATATTCTTTCCGTTTATTTTACAGCAGGTTTTCCAAAGCGTAATGATACGATCACGATCCTCAATGGATTGGAAAGTAATGGGGTAGACCTTATCGAGATCGGAATGCCTTTTTCCGATCCCTTGGCCGATGGTCCAACCATACAGCGCAGCAGTGAAATTGCTTTGGAAAATGGAATGACAATAAAACTATTATTCCAACAACTTAAAAACTTCCGAAATGAAACTACAAAAATCCCGCTTATTTTAATGGGGTATTTGAATCCTGTTTTACAATACGGAATTGTAAAATTCTGTAAAGATGCTTCTGCATTAGGTATCGATGGTGTTATCATTCCTGATCTACCCATGCAGGAATATCTGGATGAATACAAAAAGACATTTGAGAAATATGGTTTAAAAAATATCTTCCTGATTACTCCTCAGACCTCCAATAGCCGTATTCGTTTGATCGATAAACATTCGGATGGATTTATTTATATGGTTTCATCAGCAAGCACCACCGGGGCAAAGGATGGAATTCAAAAAGAACAGGAAGCATATTTTAAACGTATTAAGGCAATGAGATTAAAAAATCCCCTGATGATCGGTTTTGGAATATCAGATAATAAAACATTCTCAAAAGCCTGTGAATATGCCAATGGAGCCATTATTGGAAGTGCGTTTATAAAAGCTGTGGATAATAAGAATGATCTGAGTAAAAATATTAAACAGTTTGTAAGTAAAATTGTTACGAACTCACCTTCATACCAATAACACAAATATCATCTAATTGTTCAAAACCATTCATCCATGTTGAGATGGTATTATCAAGGATAGCATGTTGTTCAGTCATTGCAGTTCCCTGTAAAGAAAGAAGAACACCCTTGAATTGATTGTATTTGAACTTTTTTCCTGCTGTTCCTCCAAATTGATCTGCATACCCATCTGAAAAAACATAGATCAGATCATCTTTTTTAAGGTTAACTATGTGATTTGTAAATTTTTTCCTGTTATCAAAAGCGCCGATCGGCTGTTTATCGCCTTTAATTTCTGAAAGAGAGCCATTGCTGATATAATACAATGGATTATTTGCCCCTGAAAATTCAAGTATTTTTAAATTTCGGTCGTAACTGCACAAGGCAATATCCATTCCATCATTTATTTGTGTAGTATTATTTTGTCTGAAGGTTTCTTCAACCAGATCATTTAATTTGTCTAATATTTCGGAGGGTTTATCAAGTCCGAATTCATTTATTGCCCTGTACAATCCATTATGGCCAATAATGCTCACAAAGGCTCCGGGAACTCCATGTCCGGTACAATCTACTACTGCAAAGAACAGTTTGCCTTTCTTTTCCGTTATCCAATAAAAATCTCCACTCACAATATCTTTCGGTTTAAATAATATAAACGATTCGGGCAGAATATTTTTGATAACATCAGAAGATGGGAGAATTGCATCCTGAATCCGTTTGGCATAATTGATACTATCTGTTATGTGTTTATTTTTTTCAGAAATGATCTCATGTTGTGTTCGCATTTCCAGTTCAATAAGTTTCAGCTTGGTAATGTCTGAATCAATTGTCACCAGGTTCTTAATTTTTCCCTGTTGGTCCAGGATCGGAGTAAGCGTTGTCTGAACCCAAATGTCTCTTCCATCAATTGTCTTGTTCATCGTATCATACACCATGAACCTGCGATGCTCAATGCATTCTTTTATTAGCTCTTTGATTTGAGAATTGCCACTAATTTCCATAATGTTAGCGCCTCGCTTTTCTTTTAAACTTTTCAGGTCATAACCCGTAAGGCGTGTAAAACCGGCATTTACCCATTGCATATTACCTTCTGCATCTGCAATGATCACAGCATTATCCGTTTCGCTTGCAACCACAGATAATTTTTCCAATTCTTCCTTTTGTTTTTCAATTTCTGCTGTACGTTGTTTTACTTCTTCTTCCATATTTCCGTAAAGACGGGCGTTTTCGAGGGCAATAACAATGTATATGGCAAGATTTTTTAAAATATGTAAGTGGTATTCACTATAGGCATTTTGGCTGAAACTTTGAACGGTCATTACTCCGATCTTCCTGTTTGAAGTTGAAAGAGGTAAATAAACCAATGATTCACAATCTTCCCCGGCAACTGCTTTTGGAATTTCTTTTCCGGGGAAATAGTTGTGATATTCTTTTTGGAAATCATTGATGATCACATCTTTTTGATTTTTGAAACACCAAACGGAAGGGCGGTTATCATCCGTCAGTAAATTAAAACCAAAGGGCATTTTTTTTCCTTTTTCAATAACCCCGGGGAAATCCATCCTGTTAGCATTTTCATTGAATAAGGCGATTCCAAAAACAGAAGCATCCATTAATGTATTCACATTCTTGTATACCTTCTGGCTGATCTCTTCAACGGATAAAGAAGTAGTAATCTCTCTGCCTATATCACTCAATAACTTGGTATTATTATATGATTTTTCGATCTCTTCTTTCTGAGCTTCGATTTTTTTTGTTCGCTTTTTCAAATTATCATAAAGCCGGGCATTTTCCAGGGCAATGGAAACATAGATAGCAAGGTTTCTTAAAATATTTAGATGATAATCAGAATATGCATCCTCTTTAAAACATTGAATGGTAATGACACCTAACTGTTTAGTTGGGGTAGTAAGTGGAAGATAAATAAGTGATTCTGAAACTTCCCCTGATATAACTTTTGGAATTTCTTTTCCCGGAAAATACTTTTGATATTCTTTTTTAAGATTATTGATGACCACTTCTTTTTGATTTTTGAAACACCATACAGAAGGGCGATTTGCATCCGATAATTCTTCAAATGAGAATGGTATTTTTTTTCCTTTTTCAATATCCCCGGAAAAATCAAGCCGGTTTTCTTTTTTATTGAATATACCTATCCCAAAAATAGAAGCATCCATTAATGAATTCACATTTTTATATGCATTTTCGGTAATTTCTTCTACGGATAAGGAGGCGGTGATTTTCCTACCGATATCGCTTAATAATCTGGTGTCATGATATGACTTTTCTATTTCTGCTTTTTGTTTCTCTGTTTCCTCTGTTCTTTTTTTAAGGTTTTCATAAAGATTGGCATTTTCAACAGCAATAACCACATATATTGCCAAATTCTTTAAAATGTTTAAATGGTATTCGCTATAGGCGTTTTGCTTAAAACTCTGAACGGTAATAACCCCCAACTGCTTATTAGGAGTGGAGAGTGGAAGGTAAATGAGAGACTCCGGGGATTCACCTATTAAAGGCGCCGATCTCACTTTTCCCGGGAAATAATTCTTGTACTCTTTATCAAAATTATTGATGATCATTTGCTTTTGCTTTTTGAAACACCACACAGCCGAGCGGCTATCATCTGTAAGATCTTCATATCCTAATTCTAATTTCTCGCCCTTTTCGATATCTCCCGGAAAGCATAAACGATTATTTTCAGGTTCATGTAAACCAATAGCCAATACAGAAGCATCCATCAATGTATTTACACTTTTATAAACCTTTGCAGTTATTTCTTCTACGGATAATGAGGCTGTGATTTCTCTGCCAATATCACTTAACAATTTAGTATCATCGTATGATTTTTCGATCTCTTCTTTTTGTTTTATAACCTCCACTGTACGTAATTTCACCTCAGCCTCCATATCCTGGTACAGGCGCGCGTTTTCAAGTGCATTAACTACATAGACAGCCAGGTTGCTTAGAATATCCAAATGATATTCTGTATAGGCGTTCCGGTTAAAACTTTGAATGGTTATTACTCCAATTTGTTTATTCTTGCTGGTTAAAGGCAGATAGATGATGGAATGTGTAAATTCTCCTGATAAGGCACCTTTAGGTTTATTTAAGTTATATTTCTTATAATCTTTCAGAAAATCATTCATGAATACCGCTTTCTGATTGTTGAAGCACCAGGCAGCAGGACGGTTATCTTTTTCAATATCCACAAAATGAAAGGGGAGGGGTTTGCCTTTTTCAATATTGCATATAAAATTCAGGTGGTTCTCCTCTTTGTTAAAAATGGCGATACCAAAGGAAGTAGCATCCATCAATTTGTTAACGTTCTTATACGTTTTTTCAAGGATTTCTTTTACGGATAAAGAAGCGGCTATTTCTCTTCCTATATCGCTGAGTAGTTTTGTATGTTGGTGAGATTCTTCTATTTCTTTTTGTTGGCGAATAATATCTTTTGTACGTGTTGTTACTTTTTCTTCAATTTCATGAAAATGCCTTGCATTTTCAATTGCCATTCCGGCGTAAGCTGCAATATTTTGTAATACATCAAGATGGTAAGCACTATAGGCATGCTTTTTATAACTCTGAACTGAAATGATACCGATAACTTTTTTCTTAACAATAATAGGCAGATACAATATAGAATGAACAACCTTTTCTTTGCTACCATCCTCAAGTGCAGCTTCCAGGGTTTTATTTTTCTTCAGGTATTTTTTGTATTCCTTGTTAACATCATTGATAAAAACAGGTTTTTTATTTTCAATGCACCAAACAGGAAACTGATTTTTATCTTTTGTATCTCTTGTATAAGGCTTGTATTTTTTATTTTCAGCAAGGGCAAGTTTATATTCAATGCATTTTTTTTCCGGCTGATATAATCCAATCCCAAAAATGGTTGCATCCATTAACTTATTTACTTTTTTATAGATCGTAAATAAGATCTTTTCCATATCCAAAGTAGAAGTGATCTCACGGCCGATATCACTCAAAGTTTTAAGTGTATCTAATTGAGTTTCTAAGGATTTGGCTTTTTTATTGTCGGATTTCATAAATAAAAATAAATGCTAATGTAACGAAAACAGAATTAGTATAAAAAAGAACTGAATATTGGGCATTTAATAAAAAGTTATATTGATAATCAAAACCATTTTAAGGTAAACCATTTAATTGCCATTTGTCCTATAATTAATATATTGTCGGGTTGAATTTTTTCTTTATTTAAGGGGGTTTAAGAGGGAAGGAGCAAAAGTTTTAAAGCTTTTGCACGTGGTAATAAAAATAAAATACCAATCGGGAAATTGATATTTTCAATGGTAATGCCAGTAAGTCAAGGAACCTTTCAAAACGTATGCGGTATTCTCATTTAATCCCTAAAAATCGGGGATTCTCAAAATTAATTATAAAAAAAGCGGAAAGAGGTTACTCCTTCCGCTAAGCCTACTTCAATCATTTGAGCGTTCTTGAAGTCATTGAACAACACCTGCGCTCCGAAACTATACGCTGATGCCAAAAAATTATTACCTGTTTTTTTACTTTTCATATTTCGGAATAAATATCTTCTTTCTGTAAAACGCTCGGTGCAAATTTATATACAAAAGATTCTTATTTCCAAGCATTATTTTTAATTTAGGCTAAAAGACCCGCCAATAGGTCAAAGAAACTTACTGTAAATATAAGAAATTTTCTGATTTTTTAAAAATCCCCGGAATTTCCCCGACTTTTCTGCAAGAAATATCTGTTTTCTTTAGTTCTCTAAAGGAATTTTGTAAGAATCAGAAGGTTTTAAGAGGTAAAACCGGAGATCACGACCTGGGATGAAACCTTAATACCTCTGAACGCACCTGTTTTTTATCTAATTGAGCGTAAATTTCCGTAGTTGTGATGGATGCGTGGCCTAACATTGCCTGTACTGCGCTTAAATCTGCACCGCCTTCCACTAAATGCGTGGCAAATGAATGTCTGAACACGTGGGGACTAACACGTTTTGTTATTCCACACTTTGCAGCTAAATCTTTAATAATATCAAAAACTATATCCCTTGTAATCTTCATTCCCCTTCTGCTTAAAAATAAAAAATCTTCGTTCCCATGCTTTATTTTGTACTTGCTACGTATATCTGTTTGGTATGCGTTTATTTGTGCCATTGCTACTCTGCCAATGGGTATCATCCGTTCTTTATTTCCCTTTCCTATTATTCTTACAAAACCTTCATTAAAAAATAATTCAGATAGTTTAAGGTTTACCAATTCACTTACTCTTAATCCGCAACTATACATTGTTTCCAGCATAGCTTTATTTCTTTGCCCTTCGGGTTTACTCATATCAATAGCATCAATAATTGCGTTTATTTCGCCAAGGTTTAGGCAATCCGGGAGTTTTTGCTCAACTGTGGGGTATTCCAATAAGTTTGAAGGATCTGTTTTAATAACATTTCCTATCCACAAATATTTAAAGAAGCTTTTAAATTCATTAACGATACGCCCCTGTGTGCTTGCTTTTAAATCAGACCTATTTAACCATTTCAGAAATTCCTGTAAATGTGTATATTCAATATCATTAGGGGAAAGGTCATATTTCTTGTGTTCAAGAAATTCCACAAGCTTTTCTATATCATTAATATAGCCTTTCACCGTATTAGTTGAAAGCGATTTTTCCAATATCAGGAATGATCGGTAGTCTTTTATGTAAATATCCCAGTCCATAGGCCGTTTAGTAATACAAATATAAAAATAATTATTATATTTGTATAGTTTTTATACGTAAAAACTTGTCTTTTTTCTATAAAATTACTACATTTGTGTATCAAATACACGGAAACTATGAATATTGCAGCAACTATAAATAAACAAATTGAGATCATTGAACCGGGAAAACTTTTTTCCTACCGTGATTTTAAATTGCCTGATGATCGTATGGTAGCAATAGCAAATACATTAAGCAGGCTGGCTTCAAAGGGAATTATAAAGCGTTTTAAAAAAGGGAAATACTTTAAACCCAAACAAGGAATGTTTGGTGAAATGTCATTATCACAAAGCCAAATATTAGAATCCCTGTTAAAAGAAAACGGAAACAGAGTAGGTTATATAACAGGTACAATGGCATACAATCAAATGTATTTAACCACTCAAATTCCAAACGAATATGTTATTGCTACTTATGAACAGCGAAGACCAATACAAAATGGAGGTTTCAAAGCCCGGTTTGTAAAAGCTTATTCTGAAATTACTGAAAATAATATTTACTTACTTCAATTATTGGATGCGATAAAAGATATACAGGTTATTCCGGCAACAGGAGCGAACACAGCACTTAAATTGATAAAAGGAAAATTGAAAACATTACCTTTGAGTGAACAAAAAAAACTCACTGAATTGGCGTTAAATTACCCTCCGGCAACAAAAGCTTTGTTAGGTGCAATGTTTGAACTAATGAGAAATAAATCAGCAGCCGATAAATTATATAAAACTTTAAATCCATTATCGAAATATAAGATTGGAATAGAAGGAGAATTATTATCTAATAAAAATAAGTGGAAAATAGAATGAAACTACACCAAAACAAAGAAGCATTTGAACAAACAATAGAAGCAACCTCAAAATATTTTAAAATTTTTGAAGTGTTTGTAGAGAAAGATTATTGGGTTACGTATGTTCTAAAAAATTTATCTCAATCAAAACACAAAGATCGAGTTGTATTTAAGGGAGGAACGTCCTTATCAAAGGCACACCGGATAATAAACCGTTTTTCAGAAGACATAGACCTTGCCATTGTTGGAGCAGATGAATTTAGTGGAAACGCAATAAAAAAATTGATAAAGGAAGTTGAAGAGCATACAACGAAAGGACTTACTGAAATTGTAATAGATGAAGTTACAAGTAAGGGGTCTAAATTCAGAAAAACGGTATTTGAATATCCAAGAATTATTGATAGTAATAATTTTGGTCAAGCCAAGGATAAATTATTGATAGAAATAAACTCTTTCGCTAATCCGCATCCGTATAGTGAAATGCCCATACAAAGTATCATTGCTGATTTTTTGGTGCAAACGGATAAAAAAAATGTAGTGGATGACAACGAACTAAACGCATTTAATGTAAATGTGCTTGGACTTGAAAGAACATTTACCGAAAAAGTATTATCACTCGTAAGAGCAAGTTATGCTAAAAATCCTATGGAAGAATTATCTGATCGGGTAAGACACATTTACGATTTGCATTTTATTGTAAATAAACCAAGCATGAAAGAATTTATTACAGGCAATGGTTTTCAAAAAACAATAAAAGACGTATTGGCTGATGATGAGAAAAATAGCCAGTTTCAGGGAGATTGGACAAAACAATCATTAGGTGTAGCTTTGATTTTTGCTGACTGGGAAAATGTATGGAAGGAGTTGCAAGATGTCTACCAAAATCAATTCAGATCGCTCACATTTGCCGAATTACCGGAAAATTCAGCCATTAATAAATCAATGAATATTATTATTAAAGCAATAGGATAGGTTATTTTAGAAGTGTAACTATTCCTTTATATTCTTTTTCTGAATTATCGGTGAAAGTTACATTTAGTTTATAAATGTAAGTATCAATTTGACAACGATTGTCAGAGTTTTTAAAATTGCCGTTCCATCCTTTTTTAATATCATTCGTATTAAAAATTAAAATTCCCCAACGGTCATATATTTGTAGAGTTACGCTTCTGTAATTGGAAATAACAGGCTTAAATTCATCGTTTAGCCCATCATTGTTAGGTGTAAAACTATTAGGAATATATACCTGACTAGTTTCTGTAATTTCTATTACTCCATCAATGGTATCTTTACATCCAAAACTATTCGTAACAATTAAAAACCAATTATATTTTCCGGTATCCTTATAAGAATGTTGAACAATTGGTAAAGTTTCAAAAGATTCATCTCCTAAATTAAAAAATGTTGAGTGTGTACCTTGTGTATTGTCGTAAAAAGTAATATTGGGTTGTATAATATCTGTTTTAACAGGGTTCACAAGTGCTATTGCTTGTGGTTTTGGATTAACTGTAATGTAATTATTTTTCTTTAAAGTATCTGAACAACCGTTTGTATCAATTGCGACCAACTGTATGGAATACGTGCCTTGATTATAAAAAATGTGATTGGGGTGGGTAGTGGTATCATTCACGCCATCAATTAACCAGTTGTAGTGCAATGGAATCGGGAATATTGATGTATTTATAAAAGATGTTGATAATGGTTCACAGCCAATTGTATCATTAGTAGAAAAAGAAGCATTAGGATTTGGAAGAACTTTCACAACATCGGCCCTTTGTCTGCTACAACCATTTTGTGAAACAACCAATCTTATTATATGGTTTCCGACTTTAGAAAAATGTATTCCTTGGGGATTTTCTAAACTGGAAGTTAAGATGGTAGCTGAACTATCAAAACCCCAGGAAAAAGTTGCTGAACTGTTATATAATCCATTCGCATAAAAGTTAAATAAATTATTGTTCAAACATTGTGTAGGGATTGTGTTTGGAGAAAATAATCTTAATGTATCATAAACATGAAGTGTTTGAATGGATGTGTCAGAACAACCATTCTGAAAAGCAATTAATCTGATCTGATAAAGCCCTGTATCAGGATAAATATAAGTTGGATTATATAATGAGGATGTATCCGTTAGTATTTTGCTATCTCCGAAATCCCATAAATAGGTGCTTGCATTGTAACTATAATTTGCGAAATGAATAGTAAACCCCGAACAATTTTGGCTGGAAATATCAAAATCAGTAATTGGTTTAATGAGGTTAACAGTTGTATGTAACGTATCAGAACAACCATATTGCGAAACAATTAAAGAAATAGGATGTATGCCTGCTGTATCAAAAATCACATTATTCGGATTGTTTACATTGGAACTATTTGGTATCGCATGATTACCAAAGTTCCAATTAAAATTTGCTGTTGATGAGTAAGAACCATTTACTTGAAAGAAAAAATTGTTGTTGTCGAAACATTGAGTGCTTGGCTGGATTGTTGGCGCTAATAAAGGATATACCCGAAATGTTGTGTAAGCGGTATCTCTGCAAGATCCGTATGTGTTATTTAATGCGATTAACATTACCTGATACGTACCTGTATCGGCATAAGTATATGATGGAGCATTTAAATTGGAAGTGTCCGTTATGATATTTGGATCTCCGAAATTCCAAAAAAAGGAATTTGAATTTGTACTTGTGTTTTGAAAATTTACTGTTTGTCCATCACAAAATATAGTTTGCGAAGGAATACTTGCAACTGTTCCGCAAGGAACACTATTTAATTGTATTTCCCTGCGTGTGGTGTTTAATAAAATTCCGTTTCTATATTCATCAACACAGACACAAATAGCAAACTGACCAATCATATTTGGAGTAAATGAAATCTGCCCTGTTTGCGAATTAAAATTAATTGCAGATGAAGATGATATTGGATTTGTAGTCGTATATCCCGATGTCCAAACAATATTGTTATAAGATGGAGGGGTAGGTGGATTAGGTCTGCTATTAGCAAATGTCCCTCCATCAAAAGGAGTGCAAAGGTTATAAACTAAACTATCACCATCACTATCGGTAGCAGAAAAATTATACGTAAACGGAGTATTAACACAAATAAAAACAGGTGGTAATGAAACAAACTGTACTGAATTATTTGAACTTGCAACATTGTTTGCTGGTATATGGGAAGTTATAGTTGTGCCAGTAAGACTTGGGTTTTGTATATTTAAAACGGAACTATTACGGCAACACCGTTGATAAACCATGTCGTAGCCAAAAACTGAATTGGGCAATAAAACGGTATCAATATAGATGCCTTTTTCAATACAAATTCCCGGAGGTGGAATAAAACAAGGATCAGGAGGGTTAGCACCTACCTTATTTCTAAATGCTAATGGAATCAAATGGTTAACTATTAAATTGCCATTTGACTCATATACTGCAATAGATGCGGGGTTATCAAAATCATACGTATCCGAACAATCACGAAAAACTTGTAATGTAATCTGATATTTATTGTTTCCTAAATAAATATAAGTAAAATCGCCACCGATAAGATGTGATGCTTCTATCGGTGGCGATAATAATAAAATACTAATGAATAGAATTATTTTTTTTAGCATTCAAAGCTATCTCTTTATTAATTTATTCGTAATTATTTGACCGTTAATATTAGTAACGATTAAATATATGCCGGAAGATAAATTAGTTACATCAATTTGTTTTTCGTGTTCACCGCTGTATTCATTTTCTTCGTTAAGTGAAAGAGCTTGCCTTCCTAAATAATCAATTACGTGAATTTTTATAGTCGCAGAAGTTTCAAGGTTATACGAAATGTTTACTGTATTATCCGCTGTTGGATTAGGATAAATTTTAAAACTCATAAGCAGTCCTTTAATTTCATCAACAGAATTAGTACAATTTGTAGAGAATTGCTGAATCATATCCGTATAACTACAAGCACCTACAATTACAGCAATACTATTTGTAACTGAATTACTGCCACCATCTGTTGCAGCCGTTGATGGACTAAGCCTCCTACGATTGACCGCAAGAATATTATTAACAAGATCAATTTTAGGTGTATAATACATAAGTTCATTGATATTATTTACGTGAGTTAAAAGCTGAAAATGTCCCAGCTCATGTAACGCTACTTCATAAAAATCAACTTTACCGGCAGGTAAATCTAATCCTGTTGTATCACAAAACCAATTTGAACCTTGATCAAATGCGATATCAGCTTCGTCCATTATAGCATAATTTGTAGATCCTGAACAGGTAACACCTTGTGGCGTTGTAATTGCAAAATTACCAGTAGCTGTAAGATTACTAAAGTAAAGCACACAACTACCATCTGGGACGGAACTTGTAATCGCAACATCTGGACCCAATACCCAATTTATTCCGGTATAGCATTTCCAATCGTGCATTGCTTTTATAATACATCCTTTTGCACCAGCAATACTGGAGATATTTGGATTGAGATGAAGAGTATATCCGCCTGAACCATTAATATTAACAAGGTTAGTTCGCAGTTTTTGATATTGCGGAGAAGTAATAGATTTATTAACAGCACCATAATATATTTGTAAATTGTTCGTGGAAACTGCACTATCTCCAAAGGAATTTTTAACAATTATATTTCCTGAACCTGGCGCTATTGGATAATTTGCTGCGGGTAATGAATCAATTACTGAAGGTACTTTAATTTTTATTTGAGTATTACTCCACGAAATATAATCAATAGTATTAAGTTTCTGAATGTATGTCCCACCTCCATTATCCGCATTCTTAAACTTTACTTGCCCTGTCTTCCTTGTTGCTCCAAAACCCGAACCATCTATTGTCAGTATATCGCTTGTTCCGGCATTAACAGGACTATTAAAATTATTAATAAGAAGCTGGCATAGAATGGTATTCAAAGGATTTTGATAAGAAGTATTATCATAAGGAACTCCGCCAGTTATTGATGCCGTTGCAGTAGTTGTATAATATGAAAACATTGGTGTAAATGATTGGTCGGCAAAATCAATATTCACGTTTTGGCCACAATTTTGGATTTGTATTTTAAAATGTAATAATTGCACCGGAGAAGTAGTTATTAAAGTTCTGTTCCATGATGTTTGGTTAAAATTTGTATTGATAGGAACTCCAATAGTTGAAGGATTTTGGTCAATTTTATCAGCATTAGGGCTAGTATATGTTATGTTATTAAATGTAGCTCCTCGAGTTATTCTTACTTTATTGTTAAATACAACACTGCTACCGAAGGCTGAAGTATTGTACGAGATCCTGAATAATGCTCCATCAAAGTAGGTAGCATTACTATTTGCTGATGCCATAATATCAAATTCAAAATAACGAAAATTGGCACTATCTGTTTGTTGAGGATTGGCTAAAGTAAAAGTAATATCGTTTATAGCAGAGACACCACGATTGGGATTAACACCGGAAGTTTTGATTTTATTTAAAAGATGGGCAAAATTGGTTTCGTAGTTCTTAACATTTTGCTTGTATCTTATACTATTACCAATAGTATCACTTTTTATTTTTTCTGGTTTTACATCTATGCTTTTTTTTTCAATGTTAGGTTCAGGAATGGTAATATTTTTTTGATTCCTTAAAAAATCATAAAGTTCATCGTAAGATTTAAAAGACAGATTCATACCTATTATACCTCCATAACCCTCAAAAGGATAAGAAATGCAGCTTCTGTATTTTGTTTTAACTGCATTTTTAGTAGTTACAGGCTGTACAATTAAGTTTGAATCGGCAGGTACACAAAAAAAAGTGCCTGATTGACCTGGATAAAAACGTACTTGACCATGATAAGGGTAGGATTCCCTACTACCTAATGATCCGTCTTTTAAGATAGCATCAACTGTCCCACCCTCAGTGATTACTTCAATTGTACCAAGTTTTATTAATGGGTTTCCACGAAAAACTTTATTTATTTGAATTGTATTAGAAGTATAAATTCCTTTGTCTTTTGCTTGAAAGCCTACTGTTTTTATAACTGTTCCTTCAAAAATAAAAGGAGATTCGTTTATCGTTTGTTGCCTTTCAGCGATTATTCTTTTTGTAAGATTTTCATCAGTCCCCCGAATTTCGGTTTGCGCATATGAGATAAAACAAACAAAAATTGACGATAGTAATGTAATTGTTTTTTTCATTTTAGTTTTTTTAGTTTAAGGGTTAGTAAATATATGCAATTGTATTGATTATTAAGTAAGTTATTATTAAATCTATTGTAAGCAGAAAGCGCAATAAAATCATATTTTTTTCTTTTTTGAAAAACAAAGTTTTTCAAAGTTCCAAGTAATTGATCGTTTTTCAATGGACAAAAGACCCCCGAAATTCATATCGAAGCAAACGCCTGATTTTCAATTAACCAAGCGTTTTTTCTGTTTTTTATTTTACTTTCCTTTCGTTTTTAAATAACAAATAATTTCCGGTTGCTCTTACTTTTTCAATTTTAATAATTTGCCGAAATGCACCTTTTTGAGAAATAAATACTTCAATCAGGTCATAATTTTTTAATCAGTTTAATTTTAACTCGTTCAATATCTTCAAGGGCTTTCATTGCCATTAGAGGAGTTCTAATTTTAGGATAATTATACAATTCAATTAAGATCAAATTGTCAGTTTCTAATAAAACAGTTTGTTTAACTTTAGCCACAGTTAGATTTTTATTTTCTCAACGTAACTTAAATTGCATTCTGAAATAGGCGTACCAAAGCCATCTTTAATTAAGTTATCCAAATATCTCCAATCATTGCTTGCCAAATAAATATTATAATTATTGTTACGGCTCCACCAGTTACCGGAGTGGTAATTTAAAAGATAACTTAAACCTGCTTTTTTCATTCTGTTTATAAATCTTCTTTTCGTGGTTTTACTTTGATCTGCGCTTATTCTTGTCGGTTGCATTCATTATATTGATTTGGGGTTATTACATAAAAAATCAGCGTGGGATACTTACAGATGACAGTCCACAGGTACTGGTATACCCACTAAACGAATCAAACTGAAGCCCCACGCCTTTGACGTAGGGTATCTGTTCGATTCTATTGTTTAGTTTAAAAATTACCAGTTTCGTGGACTAAAGAATCTGCAAATACCTTTATAAATACTGACACAAATATAAAAAAAAGCTCCATTCTGAGGAATTTTCTTTTAGAACAGGTGTTTTCACCTATTCTTGAATCATTCTCTGATCTAAAATCTATTCAAAATAGCCAGTTTTATTCATATATTTGAAATACCAACCTAACATTGTCGATACTTCTATGAGAATACTGCTTAGTATATTATTTTTTGTTGCACTTGTACAAAGCTCTTTTGGTAGCAGTACAGTTATTGATGACAGGACTTTGACCGAAATGTTATTTAAAGGACAACCGGGAACAATTTTTACTTGTAAAATCCTAACTATGACAGCGCAGAAATACAATAATGAAACTCCAATGACTACATCAGATGGAAGTATTCTTTCTCGTGATGTTATCCAATCATTTGATGGAGGGATGAATGGTACAGCGACAGCAGAAATTATTCAAGTTTATTTTGGGAAAGTTGACACGAATATTGTTACTCTTAACACATGGACATTTTTCCAAGTTGATAAAACGTTTCTTATCTATGCAAGCGAGAACGGCAAAATTTTCAATTACGACAGCAGGACAAAAGAGGTTGCTGGTAATCCAGATTCAATTTATGAATTGCGGCTACTCAAACAATTTTCAGAAATTTTCAAAAGCAAAATGACAGGCCAATTCACTTTTACTAATTCAAAAAGTATTATTGTTGCAGAAGGCCAATATATTAAAGGAAAACCAATAAAAATATGGAAACACTATTACGACAGTGGTACTATTAAAGCAAATTATGATCTGAAAAGAAATATTATTTTACAGTATTCATCCAACGGATATATAAAAAGCAGTGCAACTCAAACCAAAGAAAAATCAGTTTATCTTTTTTATTCGGATAAAATAAACAATCGAATAAAATACAAATCCGAAGAATTTCCAAATGATTCTGGATTTGTAATGACAAGCTACTCTTATTTTGAAAATGGTAATTTAGAAAAAAAAGAGGGTCAAATAAATATTAATGTTCAAGGTGGCTCTGCATCAAGTGGGCGAACAGGAATTTATGAAGAATATTATGAAAACGGCAGGTTAAAATTAAAAGGGCAATATGGCCACAATAGAAGAATTGGCCTATGGAAATGGTATTACGAAAATGGAGAGTTTAACGCTGAATTCGATTATAAAGATGGAACGGGGAACCAATAAAAAAATTACTTTAAATGTTTATCCAATAAACCTTTAAAAAGCCTGATTGCCTGAACAAAATTTGTGGGCTTAGTAACATAATCAGCTGCTCCCAATCTATATACCATGTTTAAAAGATCATGTTCTTGGTCTGAATTAGTGAAGCCAATAACAGGAATTTCATTAAGACTTGTGTTCTTTTTTATTTCTCGTAATGCTGAAAATCCACAGTTATTTATCATATATAGGTTCAGGAATATTATGGCAGGTTGTGATTTTGAACGAGTTTCATATTCTTTTTCTCTCTTTAAATAATTCATCAAATCCTCTCCATTTATACAATAATCAATCCTGAGAGTTGGCCGTGCCCCTATAAGTGCTGTTCCTACCGATTCTCTGTCCCCGGCATTATCATCTACTACTAAAATAGTTGTCTTTTTCATAATTCGTTTCAGTTTTTAACAAAGCAATTATGAGCCTGAGATTTCAGGAATAGATTTCTTTTAATTTTTTTAAGCTTGTAAGAAAGGGCACTACACGGTGTGTGTGTGTGTGTGTGTGTGTGTGTGTGTGTACGGCAGCAAGCGATTCAGGGGGTATAATAAAGAAAAATACATTTTTGGTTTAGCTTTTAATTGTTTTTTTCTTTTGTACTATTAATCAATTCTAAAATATCTACATCTAAAATTTTGGCAATAGCAGCCAATGTTTCCAATGAAGGTTGAATATCATTTGTACACCAACGAGATACGGTAGTGGGGCTTTTTTTTATTTGCTTGGCAAGCCAGTTACTCGTTTTATTCTTCGCAACTAATACAAGCTTTACTTTATTGAGGTTTCTCTTAGCCATATTACAGACCATGTTAAAAATTTAACACGATATGCAAATATATAGTCTTCAAATGGCACATTGTTGTATAATAAAATGTAGTATATTTGTAATATTATGTAATTATAATTACATAATATTTAATTATTAAACCATATTATATAATAAATGCTATGATAAAAAATAATAATGATTTAATTAATAAGAAGGAATTTATTATCAGTCTAATCCGGGATGATTTAACCAATATACGGTTAGTTCAGGGAATTGAGAAACTTGGAATTAATTGCAGCCAATACCATTTGCATTTAAGTGAAATTTTCTTTTCTCTCATTGGTTTTAAAAGTAAAGAGTGGGAGGAAAGAGCCTATGACGAATATTTAGAGTATTCCAAAAGGGTATTATCAATAGATATAGTAAAGCATCCTGAAAAATTAACAGCTATGGCAAATACAGTCTATGACAAGCTGATGGAAGAAAAAAATTACAAGGATTAAAAACCAAAAGCATGAAAGAAAAAGATCACTTTGAAGATGAACTAATAATACTCATTACCGGAAAGAAGGTAAGTGAAGTATTAAACACCAATGATCTTAGAGAACTATTGCGTATAAGCGCAATTCTGACCTTCTTTAAGGGCATTTAAGCAACTAAAACAGCTTAATTTCAGCTTTACCTCCCCAACGGTTCTTTTCTCCTGTGGTCGAAGCTTTCCCATTCTCACAATAAATAAACGTATCCATTTCATTATACCATTTACCATCCCCTGCATAATCCCCTGATTTTGTTGCTTGTGAAGTAATGATAAAGCTTTTATCAGGGTAAGCATCTTTAAGTTCTTTAAAGTCTTTTGATTTGTGAATATTCAAGCTTTCTTTACTATCAATTACAATCAAATCAAAATCGTTTAAATCAAGTGTTCCAAGCTTTTTAACGATCTTAAAATCCGCATTACCGGAAATATTCGTTTGTTGCACAAGTTCTGTAAACGTTGGAGTTCCAAACTGTTCACCTGCGATATATAAAACTTTATTCCCTAATTTATTGAATGTTTCTGCAAGCTTTAAAGTTAAACCACTTTTCCCTGAACCTCCATAACCGTAAATAAAAATACTGATGGGTTTGCAAGCCCGGCCAATCAGTTTTAAAAATTCCCCAGTCAATCCGATTTCTTCAAACTTCGCATTTTTTGCTTGGTCAATGCTCATTACTTCATCATCACCATTTAATGCCTTATGGGTAATAGCCTGTACCATTCCTCCGGCAGCAGCAGCAACAATGGTTGGTATAAATCCCAAACCGCTTTTGCTTTTGTTTGTTTTCTCAATTCCAAAAGCAAAATCATAACTATTAATTAACTGTTGCAAATTATGGTGGCTATCAATTAAAAAATCGCTCCCATCACGTAAATCCAACGCATACACTTCATGTTTTTGTTTGATCTGTTTTGGTTCTACCAAATCAAAATACTTGTGAAAGCCCCATTGTTTCAAAGATTTAATTATATTCTTATCATAATATGATCTCGTTCCTGAAACTCCTGAAGGGATTATTTTTGCATTATCCCAAAGTTCTTTTATTCCGGTAAGCTGCGTACTTGAAATATATGGGCTGTTGGGTGAGCGTTCAATGTTCCGCAAGGCATGGCGCACCTGATGGTAATATTTATCAGAAGAAGTAATTTTTTGCAATTCAAAAGCCCTTTCAATATCATGCTTTAATCGTTTGGCTTTTTCTCTTACACCGGGTTGTTCCTGTAAATTTACATAGCGTTTTAACAGCGAAACAGATAGCATTGGCGCAACGCTTTCAGCTATTTCGGTGTATCGTTCCAATCGCTTATTGTTAATTGTTACATCAAATGAATTTGCTCTCTCCTGGACAACACCTATTAATGAATCTTGTATTTGCATTATTTCGGCTGCATACATGGATTTTTTATTTACCCTCCTTTCCAAAATTGCTTTTTGAACAGCTTTTAGAATATTAAGTAAATAAGCTTTTGTCTTGTTTTTATTATGGCAACGTAGGTAGCGTTTTATGAGTGTAATTTCATCATCCACACGTTCAACCAATTTAGACTGATTTTCTTTTGTTGGTTTTGCAGCAGGTGTTACAATAATCTTTTTAGGCTTTGGCTTTTCAACAATTGATTTTTGTTTTTGGGGCTTTAACGGCAAAGCAGCTACCGCAGCGTTTAATTTTGAAATGTAATTATCAACTACTCGTTTTACATCTTTATCGGTATTGTATTCTCCTGCCTGTGCAGGAGGAATAAGCTCTTTGTGAGTACGTTTTAATATTTCCGGTAATACGTTCCAGTTAATATTTTTAGTCGTTTCGTTATAGTTAGCAAATGTTATCATAGTGTCATCAATTTATAATTCTAATAATTCCAGTTCTATTTCTAAAGCAAGTGCTTTTACTTTTGCATTGCTTGCTTGTTTTACTTGCGAATGGTCTAAAATATAATCCGCTGCTTTTTGCGCTTCTGAACTTGCAGTAAAAACAAATTTTTTATCTTCCTTGACGTGCTTTAATAAAGCTTTCTTCCAATTCAAAATATATGCAGCAGTATTGTCAATGGTAGAATATAATATACCTGCTTCACCACATAAAAAAGCGGCTCCCATTTCAGCAACTAATTCTTCCATAGCATAATTTTTATCGCCAAAAGAATTTCCGATTTTTCGTATTTCATTTGTGCCTAATCTTGAAGCGTGTTTGGTACTATGCACTAATTCATGGAATAGGGTAGAGTAGTATTCCTGTTCTTTGTGGAAATACTTTAAGACAGGTATTTGTACAAGATCATCCTTTTGCCTGTAAAAGGCTTCGTAACCGCCTGTTCGTATTCTGGGACGTTTCGGCATCCCTGTAACAATCTGTTCGCAGCTTTCAATTTGTGCAATATTATTTTTGGGTTCGGGAACAGGCAATTTAAAATCAATTCCTTCAATCTGTTCACCATTAAAAACACGGTAATATTTCAAGACCGGTATTACAGAAAACCTACGTTGTGGATATTTGGCCTGAAGCTCTTTTTTCTTTTTATCGCTTACAAATTTTTCAGCGGTTTCATCAAACCATGAATTAGCAAAATAGGTAATAATAAAAGTAGTTGCTTTCTTTTTTATTTTTCCTTTGAGTGCTTTAACCTGATTGAATGTTAGGAAATAAGGATTGCTGAAAGGACAAAAGAAATGAAGCAGAAAAGCATTAATCCCCCGGTAAGGTTTTTTACTAATAAAATTCTGCGGTGGCATATTGTACGCCATCGTTTTCCAAGGCATACGCCAAGGAAGTTCTTTTTCACTCTCAATTTTTTTAACGATCATATCAGTAATGATCTGATAAACTGATTTTGAGGTAGTGGATCCTATACCTTCATAACCGATTAGTTCAGCTTCTTCTTTTTCTGATAGCGTTTCTATTCCGTATAACATGATTTTATTTTTAAGCAGCCAGTAAATCAAGTAAGCGTTCTAATTTTAATGCTTTGCTGCGAGCTGAATTACTTGCTGTTTTCTGTGGTGTTGTATCTGCCGTACTTTCATAAACAGGTAACTTTATTCCCATTGCTTTAAATTCATCCTGATAGTATTTGAAAAGCTTTGCAACCGTGTCATTCATATAGTGTACTTTATCTCCGGGATTAATCGCTTTTGCTAAATCATATAGCCTTGAAAACAAACCGAAAAATTGACGTTTTGCTATTGTTTTTCTAAAGTCAATGGATAGTTTTTCTTTTACAGGGGATTCAACTTTAATAAGAATTACAGGACGTTTACTATCGTCAATTTCTGCAATAATCTCTTTCTGATATTGCATATTGAAAATGCCTTGCAATCCTCCGGTTTGTTTTAAGTTATTTTCAGAGATTTTAATAAACTCGGCTTTGCCATCAATACCGATAAAATTTCTTCCGCTGTTTATCGCTTCAACTCCGGTAGTGGAAGTTCCGCAAAATGGGTCCAAGATGATTCCTCCTTTGGGGCAACCTGCAATAATGGGTTTGGAAACTAATTTGGTATTGAACTTTGCATAATGTTTCGCCCTTCCCGGATTAGTAGGGATATTCCAAAAATCAGCAACTGTACCGGGATTTTTACCTTTGGGGTGTAATGAATTTTTATTATCAAAATTTTGGTAGGACGTGCCAGGCTCTTTGTGTCCGTTCCAAGTTCTCTTTGCACGTGCTATGCTATTTT
>JBQTHQ010000116.1:0-18821 GCA_052389695.1 Bacteroidota bacterium
GTCAGTTTCATCTTTTTTATCCAAAATTCAAAGAACTTTTTTACTCTTTTTCAAGCTAATTACAAATCTTTTAAACCATCGTGTGTTAAACGTTTTACCTTTTAAGTATTTTTGAGATAGCTTCTAATAATTCTTATCGTTGCTCTTTGCCATGTTATAATCGTAATACGAAACACGAATGATTCACATAAAATTGAAATGGACGACTTTCAAAAGGTCCTGCTAAGAGAAGCCAATCGTTTTGCTGATTATGAGCGTGCCAGGATAGCAAAAAATTTACACGACGATGTAAGTATGCTTCTGAATGTTGCCAAATTTAATCTTGCTACAATTTCAAAAAACAATAATGATAAGATCCTTACAGAAAAATTGGCCACAGAAAGTTTGAGTTTATTAGATGAATCGATCGAACATATCAGGAACATGGCAAAAAGTTTATCGCCACCAACCCTTATGAAATTGGGGTATGCAAAAGGGATTTTAGAATTATGCAATCAGATAAGAAATTCGTCCCGTATAAAAGTTCAAGTTAATATAAATGAAGTTCAAATTCGTTTGCCTCACCCGCTAGAGCTGGAAGTATATCGAATTACCCAGGAAATTTTAAATAATATTATTAAGCATTCTCGCGTAGTGGAGATCAATGTTTCTATTGATGAAAATAAAAAAGGTTTAAAAACTATAATTTCCTATAATGGTTTCGGGCTGGATTCAAAAATGGCAGATGAATTATCTGAAACAGATAAAGGGGTTGGCTTAAAAAGCATCCAGGACCGTGCAACAATGATAGGCGCTACAGTTCAATATGCTATGATCGCGTGTAACCAATATAAAACAACAATAGAAGTTCCTGTTTATGAAAAATCAAATTAAATTAGCAATAGTGGATGATCATCATTTGTTTAGAGAAGGGCTGATCTCCTTAACAACAGAATATAAGGATTTAAACGTAGTTATTGAAGCTTCAAATGGAAAAGAACTGATAGAGCAGATCGAAAAAAGAAAAGTTGATGTTGTTCTGCTGGACATTGAAATGCCAATTATGGATGGCTTTGAGGTTACCAGGTATTTGAAAAAAAATTATCCTGAAATCAAAATATTGATCTTAACGATGTATAACGACGAAGAAATAATTCGTTATCTCATCGGAACAGGAGCACATGGGTTTTTATTAAAGAACAGCAGTATCGCCAATATAATTGATGCAATTTATTCAGTGACCACCGATAATGGTTATTATTTTAATGACAGTGTATCTAAATCTATGGTTCAGGACCTGGTCAGCAGTAAAAAGATAAAGCCTTACTTTCATAAATCAAAGCTGTCAGCAAGAGAACTCGAGGTTATGCGGCTGATATGCAAAGAATATACAAACAAAGAAATCGCTTGTTCACTTTTTCTGAGCCTGCGAACTGTTGACGGGCACAGAGAAAATATACTAAATAAAATTAAAGCAAAAAATACTGCCGGAATTGTCATGTATGCCGTAAAAAATAATTTACTGGCAATTAAAAAAGCTAGAAAAGTCGTTTAGCCTCCCTCTGTACCCTTCATTTTTGTTGATAAAATAATGATCCGTATGGGTATAAACACCTGTTTTTCAAAAACAGGTGTTTATACCCTTTTTTATTATTTGAACTTGCCTTTAATTTGTTTCCTTCTTAAACTCGTTAGAAAAAAAATAATTTATTTCAAAAATCATTTAGAATTTCTCAAATGAAAAAAATAATAACATTCTTAATTTACATAATGCCTTTGACATTATTAGCGCAAGATCCCAGCCAATGCAGCGGCAGTTATGATAACGATAACAGGCCGCAGGGTTTATGGGTTTGTAATTATACCGGTGGTCAAGTATGGTTTGAGATCAATTACAATGCAGGAAATTATCATGGTGTAAAAAAAGAATATTATGAAAACTCCCAGCTGAAATTAGAAGTGAATTATTCAAACGGTGTGCTTAATGGTTTGGCAAAGGAATATCATTCAGGTGGCCAATTGAAATACGAAGGCAGCTTCACTAGTGATATTCCTACAGGTATTCATAAAGAATATAATGTAGATGGTACGATCAAATCGGAAAATAATTTTGGAAACTAATCACTCAATCTGTATTTAAATATGAAGAAAATACAACAGGTACTATTAATAAGTTTTTTATTTCTAGCGATCGCCTTCGATAATGCCACGGCACAATGTACCATTGGTACAAATTCCACTACAAGTGGCTCAACGGGAATTTCTGCGACTTCCTTAACCATCAGCCATACGGTTTCGGGATCCAATACGATATTAATCGTAAGAGCATCTACCAGGAATGGCGACCCCACTTCCATTACTTACAATTCCGTTTCTCTGACCAAACTTGCAACTAAAAATAATTCGAGCCAATATGCTTCGATCTGGTATTTGATCAATCCTTCAGCCGGAACAAATAACGTAGTGATAAACGGATCTTCCGGTTTCGCACCAATTATTGGAATTACATCTTTTACCGGAGTTCATCAAACCGCGCCCTTTGGAACAGTAGTAAGTGCAGCCTTCAGCAGCAATCCTTCATTGAATGTATCCAGCGCTTCAGGAGAGCTGATAATAGATGTGGTTAACGCAAATACTTCTATGACCGTAGGTTCCGGACAAACACAACAATACAACCTTCATGAATTTGTATCTGATGGTTCAGGATCCACTGAAGCAGGAGCATCATCAGTAACTATGTCCTGGTCAGGATTTTCACCCGATGGCGCTCATATTGCCGTACCATTAAAACCATGTGCCGGTGCGCTCACTGTAAGTGCAGGAGCTGATAAAACAATTTGTAATGGAACCAGTGTGGCAATTGGTGGAAACCCAACAGCAACAGGAGGAACCAGTCCATATACGTATAGCTGGACCCCCACAAACGGATTAGGTTCTACAAATACAAATGCAAATCCAACTGCTAGCCCGAATAATACAAAGACATATACAGTAACTGTAACCGATAACGTTGGTGCAACCGCAACAGATGTAATGGTAGTTACAGTAAATGATTTGCCAGTAGCAAACGCGGGCGGTAATAAAGATCTTTGTACAGGTTCATCGGTAGCGATCGGGGGATCACCCACCGGATCAGGTGGAAGCTCTCCTTATACGTATGTCTGGAGCCCTTCAACTGCACTCAGTTCAACAACAGTTGCTAATCCTAATGCAAATCCTACAAGTAATATTACATATACTGTAGTTGTAACAGATAATAATGGCTGCAGTGCTGCATCAACAGCAGCTATAACTATTTATTCGCTACCAACAGCAAGTGCAGGATCCAACAAAACAACCTGTTCGGGTTCGCCTGTAAGTATTGGCGGATCACCAACAGCATCAGGAGGGACTTCACCATATACCTATTCCTGGAGCCCAACCACCGCGCTTAGTTCTTCAACAGCCGCTAATCCGAATGCAAGCCCTACCGCAACTACAAACTATACAGTAACGGTAACAGATAATAAAGGCTGTTCAAAAGCGGCATCCATGTCGGTGACTGTAAATCCATTACCAACTGCAAGTGCAGGGCCGGATAAAACTATTTGCACAGGCTCTTCTACAAGTATTGGCGGTTCACCAACAGCGTCGGGCGGCGATTCTCCTTATACTTATTCCTGGAGCCCCACAACAGGACTTAGTTCCTCAACCAATGCAAATCCAACTGCTAATCCTTCAACAACTACTTCGTATACTGTAACAATAACCGATTTCAAAGGTTGTACACATACGGATGTTGTTATAGTGAATGTAAATCCCTTGCCGACTGCCGATGCAGGTACGGACATAACAATATATGAAGAGGAAACCACAACCATTGGCGGATCACCAACAGCTTCGGGAGGTTCTTCACCTTACACATATGTATGGGCGCCTTCAAGTACATTAAGTTCTTCAACTGTATCCAACCCGGATGCTACACCAACGAGCACCACTAACTATACGGTTACAGTGACCGATAATAATGGCTGTACAAAAAAAGATGTGATAAGTGTAACGGTTAATCCTGCTCCAAGCCCAACCACCTATACTGTTACAAGTACAGCTAATGGAACAACAACAGATGGCGTTTCTTTAAGATGGGCGATCACCAAAGCTAATTTATCCGCAGGAAATTCCATTGCATTTAATATTCCCGGAGCAGTACCTCATACCATTACGTTAACAAGTGCATTGCCGGTAATAACTAAACATAATATTACAATTGACGGATGCACCCAACCGGCAAATGGATATACAGGAGCAAGTCCTAAAATTATCATTGATGGTAATAATACAATTCCAAAAGGAATAGAGATTTATTTTTCAAAAGATTCAGTGGAGATTTATTGTCTTTATATAAAAGGCTTTACTGATAATGCCATTTATATTCCCGGACATGAAAACCACATCATCGGGGCTTCAGGAAAGGGGAATGTCATCAGTGGAAACGGAAATGCTTCTACGGATGCAGCCATCTATATAAAAGGTGGAACAATCAAAGGAAATATCATCGGGATGGATGTTACAGGAACATCCGCGGAAGCCAATACAGGATATGGAATATATGCAAACGGAGGATTAGTAACAATAGGAAGTGGAACATCAACAGAAGGCAATCTTATCTCAGCGAATACCAGTCACGGTATATATTTAAATAATACAGATAACTCTGTTATTAAAGGAAATAAAATCGGAACCAATGCGGATGGAAGTGCTGATTTTGGTAACGGGGGCAGCGGTATTCATATGACATCGAGCTCCTTAGATATTAACATAGGCGGCAGTGCTGCTGGTGAGGGTAATCTTATTTCGGGGAATACAGGAGATGGAATTTATAATTCAGATGGGAACGGTTTGGTGATCAGGGGAAATAAGATAGGTACAAATGCAGCAGGAACAGCAGCCATTGGAAATACAGGCAATGGTATTTATATAGCAGCCAGTGGCAACAACGCAATTATCGGTGGCAATACAGCGGAAAAAGGAAATCTTGTTTCGGGGAATGGCGCAAATGGGATCACTATTGTTGACGGACCAAACGCTTCAACTATTAAAGGAAATAAAATAGGAACGGATGTAAATGGAACACAGAACCTGGGCAATACAGGCTATGGTATCTTCCTTGCCGGAAGCACAACACAACAGCATACCATTGGTGGTACATCCGGTGGTGATGGAAATATCATTGCATTTAACGGTAACAGCGGAGTAGGAATAGATGCAGGTGGAGGTATTACCACTGATGAAAACACGATACAACGAAACAGTATCTTTTGTAATGCAAGCTCCGGCAATCAACAAGGAATTAATCTTATTAACAACGGAAATGATGGAATAGCTAAACCGGTGATCACCAGTGCTAATGCTACTTCGGTAAGTGGGACTTCTGTTGACAATGCCACCATAGAAATTTTCAAAGATGAAGGCTGTGCAGGATGCCAGGGGAAGACGTATATAGGAACAACAACAGCAAATGGTTCGGGCAACTGGAGCTTTACAGGAACGCTTTCAGGAAATATTACTGCAACAGCCACCACATCTACTAAAGGAACTTCGCAATTTGCAAACTGTGTTTTTTCTGCAACAAATTTGTCTGCTTCTGCAGGTGCAGATAAAAACATTTGTATTGGTTCTTCAACAAGCATTGGAGGTGCACCCACGGCAACAGGAGGTACCAGTCCTTATTCATATACATGGACTCCTTCAACTGGATTAAGTTCAACAACAATTGCCAATCCCAATGCCAATCCAACCACAAGTATTACGTATACTGTAACTGTAACAGATAACGATGGTATTACTGCTGTTGATGCGGTATTTGTGACGGTAAATTCATTGCCAACTGTAAGTATTAGCCCTTCTGCTGATACCATTTGTAAAAATGACTCAACAACTCTTACCGCCAGCGGTGCAAGTACATATAGTTGGAGCCCGGCAACCGGATTAAGTGCAAGCACAGGAGCAAGTGTAATAGCAAAACCTATTATAACAACCAATTATACTGTTACTGGTACTGATGCAAACGGATGTACCAATGTTGCTGTTGTAACAGTAAATGTTCCTTGTGCAATAATATCAATAAATACAGCAGGGCTTGATTCGCTTTACTTACCAGACACATTAACATATACAATAAGTGGTGCAGGACTATCAGGAACTTATGAAGCCGGTAGTAGTATTAACTTTTCCCCTACACTTCCATTGGCAGGAAGTACTTCCACTATTACTTTGGCCTTTTCAGATGGAAGTGAGTATCAAGCAATGGATGTTCTTATTGATCTGAATCCAGAAGGAGGATTTGAAAATCTTCGCGTTCGTCCAGGAGGCTCTACTGGCAGTGAAAATGCTTGTAGCGGTAATGTATGTTCTATAGGTGATATTGGAAACGGCTCACTTCAAATAACACCTTGTGTTGTATTAAGCTGTTTTACTCCAACACCAATTTATGCTGTTTTAAAAAGGGAATTGGATGCCGGATTTTATATCGTAACGAATGGACAATTGAAATTTCAGTACGACGAAGAATACAATACGTTTAACAATAAATTAAAATTTAATATATACAACAGGCAACATCTGGTAGTTGCCTCAAATGTTACAATGCCTTTAGCCTCACAACCACCCGTAGTGCATGGCGATAACAGATACAATATCAATATTGCTAATTGCAACAGCACGCCCGTTTTATTTTTAGGAAAAGGCTATTATATTTTAGAAGTGATTAATGAAAAGAACGAAAAACGATATCTAAGATTTAAGCACAATATTACACTTAATAATTTATGCACTGGAAGTCCGGGTGGTCCGGGTGAAGGAAATGCAGGCGGTAATTAATAATTGATTTTTACATTATAAAATGCAGTATATGAAAAACATTTTGCTTTTTATTTTTTGCCTTTTGTTGTCAATTTCTTTTTCTGTTTTTTATACCAAAACCAATGAAATTAAAATCGGCTATGTTGATGCAGCTAAACTTTTTGATGGTTATAAGATGACAAGCGAATTACAAAGAGATATGGTAAAAGTTGAAACGGACCGAAAGAATAAATTAGATACACTTGCAGAAAAATTGAACAGATTTGAGATGAACCTTATTAAAGCCAGTGAAGATGAAATAATCTACTTAAAAAAAGATTATCTGACAAAATCAGAGAGATACACTAAAGAACTGGAACAGTTAAAAGCCAGTTATCAAAATAAAATATGGAAACAGTTAAATCAATACGCAGTTGATTTTGGAAAAGAAAAAAATTATCAAATGATATTAGGTGCAAATGGGCAAGGAAATATAATGTACGCCACGGAAATATCTGATTTGACTGCACAACTTTTGGAATATTCAAATAATAAATATGATGGCACGGGGAATAAATAAATTTTGTTTAATACTGTTTATTGCATTCTTTTCTATTCAATGCTCTGATGGCAGATTGGATAAAGAAGATTATATAAAATATGTTTTAAATAAAGACAGTGGATTACAAAATACAAATACCATTGATGGAATAAAGTACAGTTTACAATACCTTCCTTCAAACTTTATGGTACTTACAGAAAACCAGGATATAACTGTTGATTCACTTGCAACTAAAGAACAACAATATGCAGAGTTGGAATATTTTAAGTTAACCATTGAGGAAGAAAAAACAGAGAAAAAAAGCCGCTTCTCTTTTTTACACAGTCCTTCAGAGTATAATAAATTATTACAATATACCAATACAGAACTTAATAACAAAATAGAATTAAATACAAACAAAGAAGTTTTGCCTTGTGTAATGTCATACGTAGAGACGGGTTACAAAGTAGCGCCTAAAATTATTTTGTTATTGGCATTTAAAAAACCTTCTTATAAAAGTGAATATAAAGTTTCTTACAGAGACGGAATTTTTGGAAATGGTATAATAAATTTTCTTGTTGAGGAAAAAGATTTAGAAAAATTAAGAATAATAAAAATTATATAAGCATTATGATGTTAAAAAACGAAAAGTTAAAAAGAGGCATAGCTGCCTATTTAGCATTTAGTATTCTGTTTTCAGTTATTTCTCCAACAGCAGCCTGGGCTTTAACCGGAGGGCCAAGCCAGGCTGAATATGAAAGCTTCGAACCTGCAGGAGCAAGCGAAATGGTAAATCTTTTTAATGGGGATTTTACATACAACATCCCACTAATGGATGTTGATGGTTACCCTATTAATATGTCATATCATGGAGGTATTCATCCCGATCAGGAAGCCAGCTGGGTAGGTTTGGGCTGGTCGTTAAATTGCGGATCCATTACCAGGGGGATGCGCGGAATACCTGATGATTTTGATGGAGACGTAATTGACAATACAATTAACATCAAACCAAACAAAATATGGGGGATTAATACAGGCGGGGGAGTTGAAGTTGTTGGAGCAGGCGGTGGTGCAAGCGCTAGTGCCGGCTTAAGTGCCGGATTTGGTATTACTTATAATAATTATAAAGGACTGGGCATTGAGTTAAATTTTGGAACAACTGGTTCTCTACAAGCAAGTTATATGGGAGCCGGAGCGGGATTAAGTGCGGGAGCTAATTTAAGAGTGAGTTCACAGGATGGTGCTGATTTTACTGCGGCAGCAGGACTTGGTGCTAACATTGGCCTTGGTCAATTAATAAGTTTTGGTGGAGGAGTAAATTGGTCGGCTACAGTAAATTCAAGAAACGGATTAACAGAAAATAAAGTGGGCGGTTCCAAGCAAACCGGTAAGCTTTTTGTTTTTGGCGGAATGCAGCAAACAGAGATCAATTTAGTTCCTAATACTGCATACACACCAAATCTTCAATATCCAATGACCTTTGATGGTTTTAGCGGAGATTTTCATGCCGGTGCACAATATTATTGGATCAACGGACATTCATATAACCGGGGATTTGTATATGAACAAGGTTTGCAAAGAAGAGGGAATAATAATGTTAGATCTTACGGATATTTTAATTTACAGAATGCTGATAATAGTTCTGCAACGGATTTTAATCGCGATGCGAATGGTACTTTTTATTTAGAATGTCCAAAATTACCTGCCGCTACATTAACGTATGATTTGTTTAATGTAAATGCCCAGGGATTAGGAATGCTATACCGTCCTTATAGAAATGATTTCGGGGCAATATATGACAATTTTGTAATCTCTTCAGGTAATACCACTGACTTAAGTATTGAAACGAATTATGGCAATTATGGTGAATTAGGAATCAACACCCATAATGTTTCAAGTGTTAGCTCTTCAGGAAAATGGGTTAGCAATAATCAAATGGAAAACACCGGACTAGTTAGATATCGTGGGAAAAATAAATTTGCTCTTGCACAATCCGGAAATACTTTTGAGCCGGTGTATTTTAAAAACATGATGGAGTATAATATTTCCGATGATGCTTTTGATCAAAAAGTAGGAAATGACCAATTGTCATCATTTAAATTAGTGGCAACCGGGGGGAACAGTTCAGTTTTAAGTACCGATTTAACAAATGGTAATATTACTTCCGGTGCGTTTAAAAGTAAACGCGAACCCAGAAATAATAATTTAAGTTTTCTCTCTGTAGCAGAAGCAACAAAATATGGATTTGAAAAAGAAATTATTAATCATGGCCTTAGCCTTACTACTACTGGTTTTAATTCTACAACCACTTCTCTGAATAGAAATTTAAATGGAACAGCCAAGAATCATCATATTTCAGAGATCACTGTATTAAAAGAAGACGGCGCAAGATATATTTTTGGAGTGCCGGTTTATAATACAGAATTTAAAGAGGTAGCTTTTAATGTTCAAGGTAATGGCTATAATCCAGATTGCGTAAACGGATTAATCCAATACTCACCCTCCAGTGATAATAGCATAGCCAATGACAATGGAACAGACCATTTCTATCTGGGAAAAGAAACACCTGCTTTTGCGCACAGTTTTCTTCTTAGTTCCATATTAAGTGCTGATTATGTTGATAGAAAAGAAGACGGACCTACGAGTGATGATTTTGGAGATTTTACCAAATTTAATTATAGCAAATTATCTTCGGATTATGGTTGGAGAGTACCTTATGGTGTAAATCAGGCTATTTACAGCAAAGGGTTATTGGCCGATGCCAGGGATGACAAGGGATTATTGATGTATGGCAGAAAAGATATATGGTACATGCATTCCATCGAAACCAAAAATTATATTGCTGAATTTCATGTTAGTGCAAGGTCGGATGCAAAAGGTGTTGTGGACGAAAATGGTGCTACAGCAAATGCATCTTTATACAAATTAGATAAAATTGTTCTATATTCTAAAGAAGAAAAAATTATACATCCTACCGATCCAACACCTTTAAAGACGGTACATTTTGTATATGATTATTTTTTATGTCCGGGTACTCCTAATAGTAATGGAGCAAGTTATGTGAATTCAGGAACAACTTATTCCCAGGGAAAATTAACATTAAAAGAAGTCTTTTTTACTTATGGTAAATCGGAAAAAGGAAGATTTAATCCTTTCAAGTTTGATTACTGTGATGCCGATCATGACGGAACTGTTTCTTCTGCAGAATTTGCTGATTATAATCCACCTTATAAAAGAAATAATATAGACAGATGGGGCAATTACCAGAAATATATAGGGATAGATGCGAATTGTAATAATGGAGGATCCGCACTTGGTAATGATGAATTTCCTTATTCACAACAAGATAAAACTGTAGCAGATAAAAATGCAGCTGTTTGGTCATTGACATCGATAAAAACACCCGCGGGCTCCAAAATAAAAGTAAATTATGAAGCCGATGATTATGCTTATATACAAGATCAGGTAGCCGGACAAATGGTGACCATGGTTGATATCAGCAATACCACTCCGACATCTGTTCCTCCATTACTCCCTAGCCAAACACTATATACCGGTATTGGAAGTGGATTTGATCCCAAGGATTACGTGGTACTTGATTTAAAAAATATAAATGGCGGGATAGATGCAGGCAGTAACAATCCAACTCCTGCTCAACAAGCTGCGGCAAATTCTATTTTTAAAAATCAATGTTTACCACAAAGCGGTAAAATATATTTTAAAGCAATGGTAGCCTTAGGAGCTGATGCAAATAGTGAACAGGAATATGTGCCGGGGTATGCACAGATAGATCTTCAGAATTCAGGTTTGATATTTAACACGCCTGTTCAGGGGAGTGATGGGATATATAGATATCAGTACGGATACATTAAACTTAAACCCGAGGATCTGAGTGATGAAGCGGTTTATCCGGGGCCTGCAAACCCGATATCCAAAGCAGCCTGGCAAATGACTCGGTTGTCTCATCCGCAGATCGCCTATCCGGGATCAGAACCCGGATCAAATGTTATTCAGGCACTGGTAGGTTTATTAGGATCATTAAGTGAGGTGCTTACCTTCTCACTAAAAAATGAACGACTACTTTTAAAAGGATATGCCCAGCATATCAATCCCGCAAAATCCTGGGTCCGCTTAAATAATGTTTCCAAGAAAAAGATTGGCGGTGGACACAGAGTTTCCAGAATTGAAATTGAAGATGTATGGAGCAGCATGGTTGCTTCAGAACAAAGTTCTACTTATGGACAAACATATACATATACAACTACAGAAAGCGCCACCGGACCTGTTATCAGCAGTGGTGTTGCCAGTTATGAACCGCAATTGGGTGGTGATGAGATATCTTTGAGAAAACCTAAAGAATATAGTGTTAACCGTACCTATGCACCTAATGATGCACATTTTATAGAAGAACCTATAGGTGAATCATTTTTTCCTCCACCTATGGTTGGATACAGCCAGGTTACTGTAAGAAATATTGATCATACAATCTCCCAATCCCCCTCTCCAATTCCTGTGAGCAACATAGGAAAAACGATCTATTCTTTTTATACCGCTAAAGATTTTCCAATTAAAGTGGAATACAATGGTGTGGATATGGATCATTATAAACCCGACCCGGTAAAGGATCTGTTTAATGCTTACCTGGAAGATCATGTTTATCTGACACAAGGCTTTTTAATCAAGTTGAATGATATGCATGGTAAAATAAAAAGTGTATTAACCTACCAGGAAGGACAAAATGTACCAATTTCCGGAATAACTTATTTCTACAAAACAAAAAACAATGGCCAGCTTGAAAACCAGGTGCCAATGATCAATGCCAGTGACGAAATAAGAATAGAAAGCATGGGGCGTATTATTGATGTTACAGCTGATTTCAGGATGACAAAAACAGCTACACAAGCCAATTACAGTAATTTTAACCTGAATGTTTCCGCACCATTACCGTGGCCTTATCCAATTCCTATCCCCACCTTTTTTGATGGTGTTTCTTCTGACATCAGGTCTTTTCAGTCGGCAACACTCACCAAGTTAGTAATGCAGCAAGGAATTGTTGACCGGGTGGAATCAATTGACAATTATTCAAAAAACACAACCAGCAATTTGTTATGGGATAAAGAAACGGGAGATGTTGTTGTTACTCAAACCACAAATAATTTTGATGATCCGGTATATGGATTTAATTATCCGGCTTATTGGGTGAATAAAAGAATGGGAGGAGCCTATAAAAATATTGGTATTAGTTTTATAAATGTATTAACATCATCAGGGTTTTTAAATGTTACTAGCGGCTTGATTCAACAGGGCGATGAATTGATGCTGCATTATTTAGATGCAAGCTCCAATCCCATAGCTGTAACATCTCCTGAAAAATACTGGGCTGTAATAGATAACAATAATAATTTATTTTTAATGGATCGCGATGGTGGCATTGTAGATGTTAATCATCCTGCAAGAACTAATTTTCAACCGGGCGGTACCCAGGGGTATGCCCTGGAGGTGTTGCGTTCAGGATATAGAAATATGTTGGACAAAGAAGCAGGGGATTTGACCAGCCTTTCTAATTTTATTGGCACTTATAATCCTGTTCCCGGAGGACCACTAACTGCATCGCTGGATTTAGATAATCAAATACTATCTGCTTCTGTTAACGAATATACCGACCAATGGAATAAATTCTGTCACAAAGAGGTTTGTGGTATTGGTAGCAATGAAGCAAATCCATATGTTAATGGATCAAAAGGTAACTGGAGATCAAAAAGAGCTTACAGTTATTTTGCAGACAGGCTTGCTTTAAATAGCACCAACGAATCGACCATAAGAAAAGACGGAACCTTTAATACGTTTAAACCTTTCTTTAAATATACTACTTCAAAAAATGCCTGGCTGCCTGTTTACAACAGTTCCAGAAATGATTATCTCAGTACTTCTCCTTTTGATAAGTGGGTGATGAACGGGCAGGTAAACATGGTAAGCCCTTATGGGAATGTTGTTGAAGTGAAAGATGCCATCAACAGGCATTCTGCCTCTTTACATGGTTATAATAATACGATCAAAACCGCTGATGCAGTAAATGCAAAATACAGGCAAATTGGTTTTGATGGCTTCGAAGATTATAATTATTGGAACAGGGTTCAGTCATCTGTTATATGTGAAAGTTTCCACTTTGGTTTTATTTTTCAAGACCCGGAATTGGTGTATGGTATTGCTCACACCGGACGTTATTCATTAATGATTTTACCAAATGCGGAAACTTTTCCTCCTATTTATTTCACAGGCCAGAGTGATTGCGTTGATCACTTTGGAAGTAATAATACAGGAGATCCTCCGATTGATCCCGATCCTGATCCGGATCCCAACGATCCTGATGATGGTGATGGCGGAGGTACTGAGCAAGGCATAATAGGAAACAATCCTGCTCATTATGTACCATTACGTGAATCTTGCAAATGTTTATCCAGTTTTTCGCCGGAATCAGACCTCCCGTATGCGCAAAAATATGTGGTTAGTTTCTGGGCGAAAGAAAGCATTCCTAATAACAATGGCGATTACACTCGTCCAGCGTTGGCAGTATCATTTAATAACATTTTTTTAACACCAGTTCAAGCTGTTAAAAAAACTCAAATAATTAACGGTTGGCAAAAATTTGATTATGTATATGAGATACCTGCAAATGCAGGTGTTCATCCACTTGGAATTTCATTATTAAATAATGGTGGTGGTGAAGTGATTGTGTATTATGATGATATACGTGTGCATCCATTCAATGCTACAATGAATTCTTATGTATATGATCCTGAAAGTTTAAGGATCTGGGCGGAACTGGATGACAGGAATTTCGCGACCATATACGAATACGACAATGAAGGTGTAATGGTAAGAGTGAAAAAGGAAACAGAGGATGGTATTATAACCATTAAAGAAACACGTAACTCATTCAAAAAACAATAATGAATAATAAAAAAGCAAAATACATATTTGCTTCATTGAGTTGGATGTGCCTTCAATTAAACGCGCAGGATCCCAAGCAGGAAATTGTGAATATAAATAAGGCATTCAATGATTCAAAAAAATACACAGTGGATGTATTATTTAATACATACGTGATTGGTGAGGGTCCCAAACCGCGTAAATCTGCAAAGTGTAGAATAGCAAAAGATGGAACGAACTATTATTACAGGCAACTCAATTCAGAGATACTGTTAACAAATAAATTCAGCATCAACATTGATCATTACAATAAAATAATGGTGGTGAAGCCGACTGAAAAGACTAACAATAATTACGAATCAAAAGTAAGTTTGTCCATTGTACTGGATTCGCTTTTTCTGTTGTATAAAACTGTAAAAGTCGAAAAGATCTCATCTGATAAAAACAAATTGACTTTTGAAATAAAAAAAGGTGATTTAAAAAAATGTGAAGTTGTTTATAATTCAAGAAATTACCTGGTTGAAAATTTAAAAAGTTATTATAACAATCCTGTAAAGCTGGAAGACAATAAAGATCATTATGTATATACGGAAGTTGCGTATTCAAACTATTCCCCGCAGGTAAAAAATAAGGATTTATATTTTAATCATACCAATTATTTTAAACAGGAAAATAAGAAAATAGTATTACAACCTAAATATCAGGATTATCAACTAGTCTCTAATTAAGATTATATGAAAAATTATTCCATCATTATCAGCTTACTTTTTATTAGCATAGTCCATAATATATATGGCGCTGTAGAAACTAAAAGCGGAAGACTTTCCGGTAGTAATTTACTATTGGCTGGGGCATCTATAACGGTTACAGACGACAAATTACCTCCAAGCACTGCCGTCCCTGCTAATTATACCATTATCGGATCAAAAGTGCGGGTGGAATTCGGTATAAATGAAAGCAAACGTATTTATCACAATCATACTTTAAAAAGTACCATCACTTTCCGTTATATTCCTTATACATATAATGGAACTCTATTGGTAGCTCAGCCCAGCCAAAATAAAACTCTGGAAATTATTTACAAACCGGGAGAACTGCATACAGGAGGAACACCCTTGGATAAAGCTGTTATAGAATTAGTGAATTATTATAAAATACAAGTTGATAATATTCAAATTGTTACGGTTGATCTGGAGGCAGGGAGTGCGGTTATTGCTAATCCTTTAGATCTTTATTTGGAAGCTGAGATAGAAACAGAACGTTATTATAATTTTGATGTCATAACTAGCGTACCTGCCTCTGTTGGAAATTCTATAGGATATCGTTGGATCCGCGAAACTCCCGGTGCTCCTGCTTATGAGCTGGAATTGTTTTGGGGGTATACACTTGGTTCAGAAAATTATGAAGTGGAGTGGACCTATGTGGATAATTATGATGCGGCAAACTATAATTTTGCCAAATCTGCCAGCCAATTGAATTATGACTTTGCCCATGATGCTACCCGCATTATAACAACACAACAATTTTATAGAGTGCCAAATACTTATGAACGCGGATACATTTTATTCAGGGTAAGAGGTGTCGGTAGAAATCCTGTCAATCCTGAGATAAGAATAGAGGGGCCTTGGTCTTCCATTGCTACATTAGAAAAAAGCACTGTGGATCAGTACATCAGTGCCTATCCTAATTTGGTGGCATTGATCAACTCAACAGATAACTTCGAACAAAATAAAAATTGGTCATCAGCATTCACATTTGATGAAAATGGTAAAAAAGGAAGCAGTATTGCTTTCATGGATGGAGTGATGCATTCCCGCCAAAGCGTAGCGAAATTAAATACCGATGAAAAAACAGTTATACAATCTACCATATATGATTATCAGGGAAGGCCCGCTATAACTACATTACCGGCGCCTAACAGTTCCCCTACATTTTTTTATAAAGTAAATCAGAATATGTTCAGCACCAATGTGCAATACGATAAGGATATATTTGAAAATTCGGCAAACTCATGTGTACTATCCGGAGTTCCTATGAGCAGCCAACATTCTACAGGATCTGCAAAATATTTCTCTTTGCACAATTCAAATAAAGAAGCACAACAGGCATTAGTACCCGAAGGCAATGGTTTTTCTTTTGTGCAGGTTGAATATTATCCTGATCAACAAGGGCGGATTAAACGTCAATCCATTCCCGGCAATTCCCATTATCTTGGCAGCGGACACGAAACTAAATTTCATTACGTATCTCCTACCCAGGAAGAGCTGGCAAAAATGTTTGGTTCTGAAGTAGGACTGGAAGGGCATTATACAAAGGATGTTACAGTTGATCCTAATGGGCAGGTTAGTGTCAGTTATGCTGACGATGATGGAAAAGTAATTGCTACGGCATTGTCGGGACAAAAACCTAACAATGTAATTGCACTGGATGAAAATACAAATACGCTGAGCACTTTATCACAAAATTTATTGCTCAAAAATGATCCGGACCCAACTACACTTTCCTATACGGCCACCACTACTTTTTTTGCTGCAAATGGAGAATTGAATCAAAGTATTGAGTACACTTTAAATTCAAATAACTTCACAGATGCTTGTGCTCCCTTATGTTTTGATTGTTTATATGAATTGCAGATAAGCATAAAAGATGATTGTGGAACAGAGATTTTGGATATGGATGCCTCTACTGCCGGTATTCAACCTTTCGGGACTGTTTTAGTTGGACAACCCATTGCCGATGGTATCTGTAACGGAGGCCAAACAATCAACTTCAGTTTAACACCTTCACCTCTCGCGGTTACTTTACCGGCACAAGGAACATACCATGTTACAAAAACATTGAGAGTAAGTACACAGCATTTAGATACGTATGCTAAATTATTCCTGGAACAAAATACCTGTTTGCAAACCTTGCAACAATTTCAGGAACAGGAATTAAATGATCTGGATCTGAGCGGATGTCTGGGTAGTACTTGTGCACAGTGTTCAACAGCAGTAAACACATATGTAACAGCACATCCTGAATTGACAGCAGCCTCCATTGCCAGTTTATACGAAGGTTGTGCTCTAAAATGTGCAGATAATCCTTGTGAGGTTAAAAAATTAATGATGCTGCAGCAATTTCATCCCGGCGGGCAGTATGCAAGATTCATAGTGGAGGCTGATGGAACTTATTCTTCTACTGATCCTTATTCCATATATAATCCCAATAATTCATTAGGTACCACCGGTGATCCAAAAACCTGGAACAATCCTCCAGCTCAATATCCTCCGGGAGCAATAGTGACCAATTCTCAGGGAAACCAGGTGGCGGTGATTGCCTTGACCATTAATGAATTCATCTCAGGCTTCCGTTCCGAGTGGGCAGAAAGTTTATTAAAATTACATCCTGAATACTGTGAATGGGAATTTGAATGCAGCGCGAATGTAACAGCGGCACAAACGTTTGTGCAGCAGTTGGCAAAAGCACAATCTTTTGAAGATGCCTGCATCGCTCATTTATTAATACCAAATATTCCCATGTCAGGTTTAACCGGTGCGCCTACAACTACTTGTAATTGTGGCGGTACTGCAAGTATTACTTATCCTTCAGCTTTTACAAATACAGGTGCCTTAAACAATTTTGTTTTGCCTTTACCACCTGTACCACCCGGAACACCTGACTTTGGTTCGGGAAGTATTTATCAGTGGGCCATGGCTTTGGTGAGAGGAATGACTTTAGCTGAATTTACCCAGTTTCATCCTAATGTTCGTCTTGGTGAAGATGCGTGCTATAAAGACAAAGAGTTTTTATTATTCAGAGGCTTGTTTATGTATTATAATAACCTGCAAATACAGGCTGCAAAAACAACGTTTAAAAGCGCCTATAACGGTCCCGGAAAATGTACTGTTGTTCCACCGGGTTATATTGAATTATTTCCTGACAACACTGGGCCAACTACTCTACAAGTACAAGATTATTTAAACAATGTAAATAATGGTTCCGACAATGGTAGTGGTGGCCCAATTGCAGAAGTGCTGGATAATTGCAATAAACAATGCCGTGCTTATGCGGCAGAGTGGTTGAAAAGCCTGGCTCCATGTGCTATTCCACAAACAACTGTTTGGGATGTCACCGGCTCAGAAAATGATATGTTAGGAGCACTGGTGCAGGTATGTAAAGGTGGTTGTGATAATACCACTCCTAACGGTGCATCCAATATTAACCCTGCATCAACAGCCATTACTATTACATTATCCATCGGTGGAACTGCACAGGTAAGAACGTTCCAGGATGTATTAACAGCTTATGGTTATGGTCCTAATACAACCTGTAATGCTTATCTCATAAATATGCCGGGGGGCTATCAGCATTCCTGGTCAACAGCCACTAAAACAGTTCCTAATCTTGATAAATGCGGTTGTGATAAAATTTTATTGAACAATAGTAATTAATCTAAGTTGCGACCTATATAAACAGGTCGGTGTTTATAAAAAGAATAAAAATAGCAAAGTCTATCAATCTTAAAAGCAGATAATGGTGTTGCATCAACACTACCTGCCAGATGATAGAC
>JBQTHQ010000117.1:0-42875 GCA_052389695.1 Bacteroidota bacterium
GGTTACAGGTATCAGTTCCCGGACAGGCTGTAATATCGGCTACACTGTCGAAGCCCGGTTCAGCAAAACCTAAATTATTCAGCGCTTCAAATAAGCCGGGCAATCCTTCTTTGGTAACATACTTTAATAACAAGCCTTGGTTCACAGTGATACGGATATCATCCGCGGCATAGATCTTAACGATGTCGGCTAAGATGCGTGCTGTTTTTGTATTAAAATTCCCTAACAGAATTTTAATGTTCACACCATAAAAACCTTGTTGTTTTTGTTCAAATACGTTTGATTTTAACCAATTCTGATATTTTTTCTCATCACTTATTTTTACTGCAGGGAATGAATGATTAGAAATAGCAGGCTTTTCAGCTACTGCTTCACGGTTAATAGCATATGATTTTACATTTAAAGCAAGACGCTCTTCTTCTACATATTTTAATAATTGTTCCAGTCCGATTTTATTCAACAAATATTTGATACGCGCTTTATGGCGGCTGGTGCGTTCGCCATGGCGGTCAAATACGCGGATCACAGCTTCGGTAAACGGAATGATCTGATCTTCTTCCAGGAATTCAAAAGCTGTTTTTGCTAAAAAAGGTTGGGCGCCCAAACCTCCGCCGATCATTACTTTGAAACCACGTTTAATTTCACCGTTTACAATTTTCACTTTCGGGATCAGCCCCAGGTCATGCATAAACGTATAAGCAGTATCATCATCATTGGATGAAAGCGCGATCTTGAACTTACGTCCAAGCTCTTGTCCGAAAGGTTTGCGCAATAAGTATTTGAACATTTCCTGCGCATAAGGCGAAACATCGAAAGGTTCTTTAGGGTCAATACCTGCTACAGCAGATGCAGTGATATTACGGACAGTGTTGCCGCAAGCTTCACGCAAAGTGATATCATCTTTTTCAAGATCCGCCCAAAGTTGTGGAGTTCTTTCTAAACTCACATAATGAATTTGAATATCCTGGCGGGTAGTTAAATGCAGGTTACCGGTAGAATATTCATCCGATACATCGGAAATGCGTATCAATTGTTTGGCAGTCATTTTACCAAATGGTAATTTAATACGGATCATTTGAACACCTTGTTGACGTTGACCATATACACCACGTGCTAAACGCAGAGAGCGAAACTTTTCTTCATTTAAACTTCCATCCCTGAAAGCGCGGATCTTTTTTTCCAGGTCAATAATGTCTTTTTGTACCAGCGGATTTTCGATTTCGGTTCTAAAACTTTCCATATTGTTTAATTGTTTTTGGTGACCTCACCCCTTCATCCCCTCTCCAAAGGAGAGGGGGTAGTTGGTGAGAGAGTTAAATTAAAAAGGCTTCCCGTTTCTGGAAAGCCTTTTTAAAATCTGGTTTAAAAATATGTTATAGAGTAACAAGGCCTTCCATATATTAAATACAGATCATACAACACATTGTGTTGGTGATTGTAGCTAATGTATTTTTTGCGTTGTTGATCATTGTTTTCAATAATGTGGGGCAAATATAGGTACTTATCCCAATATAATCAAATTAATTACCTGTAAAATCTATTATACATTCTGTTTTGCCACAAGTTTGCAATGCCTATAACACTTTCAGCGAATAAAATTTGGTTAAATCGAATGAATATAAAATGTTCGACCCCGGATGGGGTCGCATGTTTGTAGCACAATGCAATTCTATAAATATACGACCCCATCCGGGGTCGAACAAAAAAATGTTTAAATATAATATGCCGTATTTCGCGCGACAAAACCCCCTTTAATGTTCAAAAAGAAAAAACTTGCTACTTCGCCCACAGTTGGAAGAGAAAACCTGGCCCAGATCAAAATCAAGATTTAAATGAATGCCAATGGTGGCGGTATTTGTTTTTTTATAAGATTGTTTCTGTTGAGGTGAAGAATAAGTCAGATATTCTTGTCCTTTACCTCCAACAGCACTAATTATATCTGCCAGTCCATAACTAAGTCGAATACCTGCACTAAGTAAAAACCCTCCCTCACCCCAGATACCACTTCCCCAACCTAAAACAATGGCAGTGTTATTCTTGCTATAATTTGGTATTATATTTTGATTGGAGTAGTTCCCTAAAGGTGTTTTTTCGCCGGTGTACGATCCTTTTGCTGTTTGAAGCATGGCTAATTTTACTCCAAACTCAAGGTGATTAAAGTTTTCAAAATCGAAGTGAAGCAGAATAGGGAATTCAAGATAGGTCAATGTGCTTTTATTATTCCATTTATTAGAATCAACAGCGCTTTCCAATTTTTGTGAATAGGAAGCATAGGTAGCTTCTATGTTAAGTGCGGCAAGGGTTGTAAAGTGATACCCGACCATGATTCCTCCATCATATCCCCAGGATACCTGGTAGGCCACCCCTCTATCTTTTAATAAATTGGAATTGAGGAGCCAAGTGGAATTAACTGTTCCGCGGGCACCAACAGTTACCCATTGTTCATTTTTTTTATTTTTTCCTTTAGAGAAAACAGGAGTTTCGTTTCCTTTATTTATAATAATATTATTGGCATTAATAGAATTAATAGTGAATACAAATACTAGAACTAATATTAAAAATTTTAATCGTTTCATGTTTACTTAATTATCAGTTTCCCAACTCCTACAATATTTTCAGCATTATAAACCTTGTAGAAATAAATACCATTTGGTAAACTGTTTCGTGAGATTTGGAATTCATTGCTATTAATTTCTTTTATAGATCTTACCTGTTTTCCTAATACGTCCAGTAATTCAAAGGTATAGTTTTCCTTTATTTTATCCGATTGAATTATAAAAGTAGTGTTATCAGAAAAAGGGTTTGGATAATTTTTTATAAAGTTAGGTATGTTCTCTTTTTCCTGGATTCCAACCGAACATGTTACAGAATCAACTGTTACTGTTGCTGTTGCCATTGCCCAACACCCATTGACATCAGTTACAGTGAGAGTAAAGTTTATTGTAAAAGGCGGACATACAACTATGATATCGGGGGGATCACCACCTGGATTCCATGTATACATATATGGAGCGCTTCCTCCTGTAACGGTTGAAACAAGGGTTGTGCAGCTATCCCGACAAACTGTTACAGAGCTTGGATTTATACTTGTTTTTACTTGATAAATAAATACTGTTTGACTAGTTGTACAGCCGCTTGCATCCGTAACATTAACTGTATACGTTCCTTCCGTTAAATTGGTAGCAGAGGCTTTTGTTCCTCCGCTTGGCAGCCAATTATAGGTATAACCCGGTGTTCCGCCAAAAGCTGTTACTGTTGCACTACCTGTTGCATTACCATTGCAATTTATACCGCTTTGGGAAATGATAGCGGAATATAAAATGGATGTAGGTTCTGAGATGCTGACCATTTTACCAGCTGTTGACAGATCATCCTGGTCCGTAACAATAACAGTATATGTTCCTGCACTTAGCCCGGTTACAGTTTGGGTTGTTTGTCCTCCTGGTGCCCAACTATAGGTAAAAGGTCCAATGCCTCCGTCTACGGTTGCTGTGGCAGAACCTGTACTTGTGTTTATGCAGGTAACATTTGTTTTTGATGAAATGTATGCCACATGATCATTGGGATTATCACAAAGCGATAAGATCTCAGTAATGGAAAATGTTATTGGAAAAGTATTGCTTCCTCCGTCAACCAGGTTAAATGAAATTTTTATCCACCCGATTTGTGGGGTTCCTCCTGTCTTGCGGTAAGCCAGGTATAAATTATTTGCAGAAGGGAGGCCAAAACAATCCATGCATCCGTAACTTGATATAATATATATGCTGTCACTTCCCCAGTCATAATTGCCCATGCAATTTAATGCGGCTCCTGAATTATAAAACGGGAGATGTTTAAAAGCAGCTGCAGTGTCGGAGCACATTTCAAATGCGTTATTTGTTACCCTTAAATATATCATATTGGCTCCATCAGTAGAAGTGGGGCCCTTATATAAATTAATACACATGTCAGTTATACCATCACAGTCAATATCAAAAGAATCGGAAACTGTTTGACCGATTGATTTAACAGAAAGGTTAATATATGGATTTGCACTGCTTGTTCCTACAGGAACAGAACCAGCATTAACTTGGGAAAATATTATTTGAATACTAAGAATAGTTATTAGTAAAACAAAAATAATGTTTTTTCTCATAAATTTTTATTTAATCGCTAATTTCCCAATTCCCACAACACTTTCAGCATTATGTATCTTATAGAAATAAATTCCATCTGGTAAACCCTCTCGTGAAATTTGGAATTCTTTGGATGTAATTGCATTGATAAATTTCACTTGTTTTCCTAATACATCCAATAATTCAAATGAATAGATTTCATTTAGTTTACCTGATTGAATTACAAAAGTGGTATTATCAGAAAAAGGGTTTGGATACACTTTTATGATGCCATTTGCACTTATCTCTTCCTGAATTCCAATAGCACATGTATCAGTTATGGTTACAGAGACGCTTCTGGTGCAGCCAGTGCAACTTGTGCCAACTATAGTATAAGTAGTAGTGGTCGTCGGATTAGCAGTTACCGTTGTTCCTGTTGTACTACTTAAGCCAGTTGCAGGTGACCATGTTGTACCACAGGCCCCGCTGGCAGTTAACGTAGTGCTTGATCCATTACATATTTTAGTTGTTCCGGTTATGGTTATAACTGGCCGTTGGTATACTGTTACTATTACTGTAGTACTGCCGGTACAGCCAAAAAAGTTAGTTCCAACTACCGTATATGTAGTAGTAGAAATAGGGCTGGCAATAGGATTAGCAATACCAGTATTACTTAATCCGGTAGCCGGGCTCCATGAATAAGTACTAGCACCACTTGCACTAAGCGTAGTAGTTGTGCTTTCACAAATAGTAGCAGCAGGAACACTTACTGTTGGTTTGGGATTTACCGCTACCACCACAGTTGTTTTTCCCGTACAACTATTAACATCCGTACCGGTTATGGTATAAGTGGTGCTCATTGCAGGACAAACAGAAACGGCAGCTCCTGTGAAACTTCCGGGATTCCAGCTATACGTTATTGGCCCTGAGCCTCCTGAGCCATTTGCAGTAAGGGTTGCGCAGGTATTAGGGCAAATGGCGGAGTTGTTAGATGAAATTACCACAGGTGTTGGTTGTAAAATAACTACGTTTGTAGTGTTTATACAACCATTACCATCGCTGATTGTGCAGGTATAATTCCCAGGGCATAATCCTGAAGCGGTAGCGGTAGTTTGAAACGGATTACTGTTCCATGTATACGAATAAGCAGGTGTCCCTCCATTAGCAGAGGCGCCAGCCGTGCCATTACATAGCCCAAAGCAGGAAACATTTGTTGACCCTGTAAGGATAACCGTTAATTGGGTTGGGGTTGTAATTGTTATTGATGTAGTTGCAGTTGACAGATCACTTTGATCAGTAACAGTTATAGTATAAGTTCCTGCAGCCAACCCTGTTGCAGTTGCAGCATTTCCTCCGCTCGGAGTCCAGCTATATGTAAATGGTCCAACACCTCCGCTAACTGATGCTGCAGCTGTTCCATCGGACCCTCCGAAACAAGAAACATTTGTACTGCCTGTAATAGAAACTATATGCCCGCTTGCCATTGCTGTAATACTTGTAAAAACAAGTAATGCGGAGAGTAGAATTTTTTTCATAAATAAATTTAGAATAATCTGTGAAAGGTATAACAAAAATTTAACCGGATAAAATTTCTTAGTGAAACTTGCTGCCTTAGTGCCTTTGTGGCAAAGCCTCCAACCACAAGAAAAAACTAAAGGCAGCAATATATGGGTTTATTTAATGACTAATTTCCCAACATCCACAACAGTTTCAGTACTATAAATTTTATAGAAATAAATTCCGTTTGGTAAACCGTTTCGCGAGACCTGGAATTCTTTTGTATTAATTTCTTTTATTGATCTTACCTGTTTTCCTAATACATCCAATAATTCAAAGGTATAGTTTTCATTTAATTTATCTGATTTAATTACAAATGTGGTATTATCAGAAAATGGATTTGGATATACTCTTACAATATTGTTAGAACTCGTGGTTTCTTTAATTCCAACCGGTGCAGCAATAGTGTTGAGCGTTGTATTAGTTACAACCGCTTCGTTAAAATCAAAATAAATATGTGCGGTGTTTTTTATCTCATCACCAATTTGGTTGGATGAGTTTTGTTTAATGCGATAGCTGATCCAGCCATGACTTGCAGGTTCATTACTGAAACTATCAGCTAACATAATGTTATTGAATTTCCATCTCAATACATTTCCCGGCATTACATCCAAAATATAATTATGGCTTGAACGAACGAATTCAAGTGTTGAAATATCCAACTTATCTGATAAGGTATCTTTTACAACAATATTCACGGCAGGGCCGTTTCCTGTATTCTGAAAACGAATACGATAATCAAGTGTATTATCAGCTAGTGTAATATTTCCTTTTGTACCCTGCCCAACAGGGCTCACCGCTTTATCATTGGGGTCAAAAGAGCCGGTAACAATTCGCTCATAACAATAATAATTATTGGAAGGATTTACATCTCCACCAATAACTGTTGCAGTAGCACAAGCTTTAAAAATGGAGCCCAAGGGAGTATTCACTGGTACCGTGAAAGATATTATGAAGTAAGAGTAATAGTTAACAAGATTAGAATAAGACCAACAAACGGTATCGCCTGTTATGCTATATCCAGAAGTTCCGGATGTTACTAACGAGCCATATCCAGTAGGTAAAACAATACATAATGTTCCGCTGGCAGGGTTATTAGTTAAATTAGTTAAGTAAAAATTTACAGAACATGAAAAGCCCGGAACAATACCTGAGGAATAAGCACTCATAGAAACATCTTTAGGAAGTGAAGCAGTGGTATCTGCAAAATCTAAATTGGTAATATTTTTATTCCCCGCATTCAAATTAGCATTTAAAGTACTTGTACATGTTGGAAAAATATAGGGGCTGGTTATTTGCTGTGTTATGGTGTAAGCAGCATAGGGGAGGCTATTAAATATATAATCACCCTGATTGTTTGTAAATGCTATATAACTTCCCGGGTTAGCAACGACCATAATATTTGAAAGGTCTACATCTCCTACATTATTTGAACAATCTGAATTTTGATCATCAAATATTTTGCCTGATAAGGTTCCGCAATTAGTTCCGTCAGCAAGGACCTGGTAATTATTTCCCCAGCAATTCATAGCTGAATCAAATACCGTGACTGAATAATAACCGGAAGTCAGGTTAGTAATATCCTCAGTGCTCATTCCATTACTCCATTGGTAAGTAAATGGCCCGGGATGTGATCCTGAAAGATTAATATCAATAGCTCCGTCACCTGTTCCTAAGCATGTTTCCTTGAAAACTGAGTCACTTACAGTTATTCCTGTAAGTGTTGAAGATGAAACAGTTACTGCAGCAGTTGCTGAGCCCGTGCATCCTAAAGAATATGCTGTAACAGTATAAGAAGTTGTAGAAGCCGGGAAAACAATTATTGGGTTCGTATTCATGGCACCCGGGTTCCATGAATAAGCTGTTCCGCCGCTGGCCGTTAGCGTGGCACCTGAACCCGAACAAACTGTTGTTGATCCTGTAATTGTAGGAACAGGATTGGGATTTACAGTTACTGCAACAGTTGCTGATCCGCTACATATACCACTGGCTACCGTTAAAGTATACGTAGTAGAGACTGTTGGGCATACTGTTATGGATGCGGCTGTGCCACTAGTTGGGCTCCATGAATAAATATTTCCCCCTGTTCCTGTTAATGTTGTGCATAACCCATCACATATTGTTGTAGTTCCTGAAATTGTTGGTATTAGATTGGCAGCTACTGTAACTGCAACGGAGGCGGATCCGGTACATCCGGCATTAGTAGTTGTTATAGTATATGAAGTTGTGGTTGTTGGAGAAACAGTTATTGCAGCTGTTGTAGCGCCTGTATTCCATGAATATGTTCCTCCGCCTGTGGCAGTTAGTGTTGTCCCTGAACCATTACATATTACAGTTGTTCCGTTTATGGTTGTAGCTGCTCCGTTTACTGTTATGTTTACTGAAGTTGTGGTTATACACCCATTCATATCAGTTACCGTAAGCGTATATGTTTTAGAAGTTAATGGAGTTGCTGTTGGGCCACAAATAAAATTAGATGACATGTCGGTACCAGGACCCCACTGATAATTATAAGCTGGCACTCCTCCCGATGCGTTACAGTTTAACTGTAAAGCCTCACCATAACATATAGTGGAAGGATTAGCGGATGCACTTGCAGTGAGTATTGTTGCAGGTTGCGTAATTGTAACTGATGCACTTGCAGTTGACATATCAGCATTATCAGTAACAGTAACAGTATAAGTTCCTGCGGTCAAACCTGTTATAGATGCTGTTGTTTGTCCCCCTGGTGACCAGCTATAATCAAACGGTCCAACACCCCCACTAACAGTTACTGTTACTGAGCCTGTAGAATTACCGGTACAGGCAACATCAGTTTGAGATGATATGCCAACTGTGTGCCCGCTTGCCATTGCTGCAATGGCGCTTGTGATTACAAGTAGAAGCGAGAATAGAATTTTTTTCATAAGAAGTATTTTATAGATTGAACAATCCGTTTTTAATAAGTTTTGTGTTTTAGAAAATATAGAAATTGAAATATTGTTTTCTTTGAAGATGTGAAGTTTTAGATATTGGTTGCTTTTATTTATACTGAGAGCAGGTATATTTATTTAACGGTATGTTTTCTGATTTAACGGTAAAGTTTTTTTAAAAAATAAAAGAGGAATAATTTATTTTCTTTGTTTTTAGTCAAGATGCGGAGTTTTACAGATAGGTTGCACAAAAAAAATATAAATTTCAAATGCAACTTTTTTTATCTTTTTTGTATCAAAGACTTCTTGCGCAAGTCCGAATGCCTTATGGAAAGAGCGAAATAGAGCAAATAATACTTATTTTATTTATGAATAGTATAGACATAATTATTTGTATTCCTTTGGTTTGGGGCCTGTACAAAGGATTTACGAAAGGTTTAATTATTGAAGCCGCAACATTTGTTGCATTCGGTTTAGGTGTTTGGTGCGGAATTCATTTTTCCGGTCTGATTGCCAAAAAAATAACTGAACAGTTCAATTGGACTTCCGCTTACTTACCAATAATTTCTTTTGCAGCTACATTCCTTGGGGTCATTATTATCGTATATTTTATCGCGAAGCTTATTCAACGAATGGTTGAGGGCATCGCATTGGGAGTATTCAATAAAATAGGAGGAGCGATTTTTGGAGTATTAAAATTTGCAATGATCATGAGTGTGATCATTTTTATGATGGATGCAATAGAAAAAAGTTATCCGGTGATCTCATTTAAAACAAAAGAAGGATCATTATTATATAAACCTTTAGGGAAGGTAGCGCCAATACTGATTCCGGGATTGAGGGAAGAGTTAACCGCAGAGAACACGGAGTAAAAAATGGAGGGCCACAGAGAAAATATTAAAATAAAAACTTTGCGCACTTCCGGTAAAAAACTTTAGTTAATTAGTAATATAACATGAAAAAATTCGCGATAGCCATACATGGGGGAGCAGGAACGATACTTCGTTCAACAATGACTACGAAAAAGGAAAGAGCGTATAAAAAAGCATTGAAAGAAGCGATCCATGCAGGGGATAAAATTTTATCATCAGGAGGAAATGCATTGGATGCAGTAGAAGCTGCCATAAAAACAATGGAAGATGATCCGCTTTTTAATGCAGGCAGAGGTTCGGTTTTTACTCATGATGGAAAAAATGAAATGGATGCCTGCATCATGGATGGAAAATCGCTAATGGCAGGCGCTGTGGCAGCTGTACGAAATATTAAAAATCCAATTGCACTGGCAAGATGTGTAATGGAAAAATCGGTGCATGTGTTTTTGGCGAATACAGGCGCTATGGAATTCGCCAGGAAATTAAATATGGAATATACACCCGATGAATATTTTTTTGTGCAGGATCGTTATGACCAATATTTAAAAGCAAAAGAAATTGATATTATTGTTACCGATCATGATGCGGAACATTTAAAAGCATTAACTGACAGGGCTCAAGGAAAAGAAAGTAAATTCGGTACTGTTGGAGCGGTATGTATGGATGTGAATGGAAATATCGCTGCAGCTACTTCTACGGGTGGCATGACAAATAAAAGATTAGGAAGAGTAGGGGATAGCCCTGTAGTGGGCGCGGGTACATATGCAAATAATGCTACCTGTGCGGTTTCCTGTACCGGTCATGGAGAATTTTTTATACGTTCGGTTGTTGCTTATGATATCTCCTGTTTGATGGAATACAAAGGATTGACATTGAAACAAGCATGTGATCTTGTGGTGTATGATAAATTAATAAAGATAGGCGGGGAAGGCGGGCTCATTGCTGTGGATGCAAAAGGAAATATTGAGATGCCTTTTAATTCAGAAGGAATGTATCGCGCAATGAAAAGATCCGATGAAGAACTGTTTATAGGAATTTATAAGGATTGAAACCTGTTAATAGTTATTAGTTATCGGTTATTTGCTATTCGTAAGATTCGCTCCGTAGAAGCCCTTTCAGGGGTATTCGTATATTAGTATAGATTTGTAATTAGTAGATACCCTCAGTTTCTTCGTAATGGAATATATGTTTTTCCATTTTCGATCATGATATGACCTTGGGCTTCCAAACTTTTAGTGATCTCAAAAAACAGATCCTTGATCAAAGCATTATCCGTTTTCCAAAAATGTCCGGTACAGGCTTTTAAGGAATCTTCAATACGTTCAATTTTATGAAATGCCATACGGCCTAAATAAAATACCAGCAGGTCGGATTTGATTTGTAAACGTTCGTTATCAGGATTTTTAGGAGTATTTATATCATTTTTAGAAGCCATTCCTCTGCTGCCATCAATGCGTCTAATGGCCCACCCGTTTCCCTCGGCAAGAGCTCCGCAGGAAAATTTCATTTGATGTTTTTTTTCAATATATCGTACCAATGTACTTGGGCCCGCTTTGCGTTTCCAGTCTTTTTGTTCAATCAATACCGCTTCTCCCGCTTTTAAATTTACAATGGAGTTAAATACATGTGAGCTCCGTCCTTTGCCCCGTAGAGGCAATTGTTCAAATTCTTCGGATGTTAGCTTTTTCATAAAAATAGGCTTAACAATGTGAATATCTTCTCAAAAATTTTTTCAAAAGTAGTAAAATACTCAATAAGTCCAATTTTTGTCGATAAAAATCTGCTATTAAGCTATATCAAATGGCATATTTGCTCTTTTTAAGTTGTTTAACTATTGTTTAATAGCTGTTAATAATTGTTTTAAGTCGGGTTAGATCAATAAAAAGATAGCTATTTCAGCAGCTTCATGACTACATAGGGTTCAGGAACTACCAGTTCACTGATGCAATAGTTTAATTTATCTTTAATAGGAGGAGGATAGGAGTTTACAATCTTAAAACCGAAAGGAGTAAAAAATTCGGGGATAATGCATACAAGGTATAAATTTAGAGGGGATGTACGGACCAATTCAGCCACAATAGCTTTTCCGATACCTTGCCTGCGATGTTGCGTGACTACACCCAATGAGCATAATTCAATGCAATCGGAATGAGTACGCAACCTTCCAAAACCCACCAGTTCATTTCCACGAAAGGCGGCTGTGAATTGCTCCTTGTTAAGGCCACGATCATCCAATTCAAATTCATGAATATACTCGCGAATTTGCTGAAACTCTTGTTCAGTGGGTGTTTTAAAGGACACGGTCATTGGGAGATTGGGAATTAGTCAATTAGTTAATTGAGTTAATTAGGGTCTAGCCTAAATTAACTACTCAACCTAATTAACTTATTAACTATTTAATTGCCTATTGCCTAACTGCCTGCTGATCAATGGTGATGCCCGTGCGGGCCATGAACATGGCCATGTGCCAATTCTTCCTCAGTAGCTTTACGCACTTCCAGTACTTCGCCTTTAAAATGCAAGTCTTTCCCGGCCAAAGGGTGATTAAAATCCATCTTCACATATTCTGCTGTTATTTCCAATACCTTACCATATAAACGATTACCATCATTATCAACCATTGGAAGTGTAACACCCGCTTTTACATTTTCTTCATCCAATTTTCCATCCTCACCCAAAAAAGCATTGATAGGGATCATTACCAAGTGTTGTTCATCACGCACACCATACCCGCGTTTATGATCAATAAAGAAATCAAATGCATCACCTGATTTTTTTCCGCGTAAGTTGGTTTCAAAATCTTCTAATAAGCCACCTGCCCCAAATAAAAATACAAAAGGATGTTCTTTACTTGTTTGTTCAACCTGTTCGCCCGTTTCTTTTAATGATAAGTTGTAGTTGACTGACACTACCGTATTTTTTTCAATTGTCATTTTATGAATTTTTAAATTAATAATGAGCGGCAAAAGTATATTAATAATACTTTCAAAAAACAAAACAGAGTTTTATTTTGTCTTTATTTTTTTGTAAAGTCATAAGAAGTGATTAGTTTTATTCACAACTAATTCCATTTATGTCGCGAATACGAAAAAGCAGTGATAGTTTATTCAGGTTGGTAAAGTCCTTGTCCATGAATGAAAAAGGATATTTTAAAAAATATATCCAGACACAGGAAGGAAAAAAAGGTTTTCAATACATACGTCTTTTTGATATCATCAACAAACAGGAAATTTATGATGAAGAGAAGATCCGTCAATCGTTCAAGGATGTTGCGGCTAAAGATCTTTCTTCTTTAAAAGCGTATTTATACAATGCCTTGCTAAAAAGCTTGTCGTATCAGGAAGGTGAATTTGCAAATATCAGGATCCGGAAATTATTGCTGGAGGCAGAAGTGCTGGTTAACAGATCTCTTTTTGATGAAGGCAGGATACTTCTTTTAAGAGCTTTTGATATAGCGGAAAAGCATGAATATTTCCCTGAAATACTGGAGATTTATTACGGCTTTTTCAGGTTGGCATCCGAACCTGATATAGAATCGCTTAAAAAAAATCTTCAAAAACAAAACGATATATTGAATAAACATCGCAATTTGATTGCCTATCGTACATTATCCAACAAAAGTTATCTGGTGTCACATAAAGGCAAAGCGCTTCTCAATAAAACCACCCGGACCCGCTTTACAGAAATATTAAATGATCCGCTTCTTTCGAATGTTTCTGCTTCTTTATCGTTTCGTGCCAAAAGTTATTTTTATCTGATCCCTGCTGTCATCCATCACAATTATCTGTCTGATCACAAAAAAGCATTGGGTTATTACAGATCATTGGTTGAGCTGATGGAAACCAATGATGTGATGCGGAATGAAATAACACATACTTATATTGATGGAGTGAATGGATTGCTTCAATGTTTGCTGTTTTTAAATAGGCTTCCCGAATACAATTCAAGTAAATCACTCTGGAAACTTATTACTAATGAATCAAGATTGGTAGAGCACAGGATATTTGAAAAAAAATTATTAAATGAAACAATTTACTTTTTAAAGTCCGGAAAGATTGCAGAAGGGTTAGAATTTCTTACTGCAGAAGAAAAGGAACTGCAGGATTATTTTGCTTTCAATCCTGATGAAAATCTTGAAGCCGAAGAATCAATCATTGAACCGGCTAAATTTCAAATACTTTTGAATATTGCCATACTGAATTTTTATTGCAAGGAATACAAAAATGCAATGCGCTACATCAATAAAATTAATCTGAATTTAACAGAAATAAAAAATTATCACATACAGGCACTGGCACAAATAATTCATTAATTGATCATAGATGAAACAGAAGACATTGATTTCCTTAAAACCAGGATCAATAATGCAATTAAAAGTATCAGCAAATTAAGGCCTTTGCTTTATAGTGAAAAAGCAGTTTTTGCATTTTTAAAAAATTATGACCCTTTTAGTTCCCGCAAAGAGCTGCATGCTAATTTAATAACGTTGAAAAATGAGCTCACTGAATATTTAGTGGTTCCTACTGAAAAAGCGGCATTTGAATTATTTGATATTCTTAGTTGGATCGATAGTAAATTAAAAAATGAACCGCTTCAGGACATCTTAAGTAAAAAATAAAAAAACAACAGTCAATCTACTCAATCATTATCTCCACTATCCTCTTATCCTTCAGCCTAATTATTTGACAATCAGCATTTTGATTTCAAATTTTTAAAAATCTCCATGATATTATTTTCAAAAAAGGAATTGCAAAGTGAATTCATCGGATATAGTTTTGTTTTATAAAAATCAGAAAAAACCAATATTAAATCTAAAAAAATGAAAACACTAAACTATGTAATAGCTTTGTCAGCTGCATTAGTTATAACGGTTTCTTCCTGTAAAAAGGAAAAGGAGCTTGTACAACCAACCACAGCTAACAATTCAAATCAATTTGATTCAAAAGCTACCGGAGTATCTTTAACACTTACAGAAGGATTTACAGTTATTGCTGATCCTGTATTGTTTGATAATTATGGTTTCTGTGTATATGCACCCACAAATGAAAATGATGGGAACCACAGCGGCCATGAAAATGATGCGGTGGCACACGTTGCGTTGGCGTACAAATCCAACGCCAGCCAATTAGAAGAGTTAGTAAAAATTAAAATGGAACAATATAAAGAGTTTCAATTGACGCGTACTGATATTACATTTGGAGATGGACGTAAAGGGATTTCCATTAGCGGCCTTCCGGGAACAAAACCATATACGGTAATTTATACTGCCGATGGTGACAGAGCATATGAAATTGGTATTTGGTCTGATCTTCCGGACGCAATAGATGCAAAAGGAAAAGCTGTTCTTGACAATTTAAAATTCACAACTCCAACTCAATCGGTAGAGTCCTTGGGTTTACAAGATGCAAAAGTTGCAGCTTATGCAACACCCGCTTCAGCACAAGGAGCGCTAAACACCAAGGCATTTAATGAAAGAACGGAAATGGGTGAAGCGATGTCGATCCAAAAAACAACTTTCGGAGAAATGTCTGCTGATGACGCATCTTCAAGATCCTGCGGATTCACAGCACCTAACAGTCTGGCATGGCAATTACAGTGGGATGGCTCAAATACTTTTTACAGTGGAACCTATTATTATTTAGCATCTGTACCGGGATGGAGCGCTATGAGCGGAAATTACGGCAGCTGGTGGGGAACTAATTACCATGTTGGTCTTTGCTATACACAACAATCCAATCAATATTATGCGAACGACTGGCCTGCACAACATTGGGCAAACGCATATGCAGCATTCTCAGGTTATGTTGAATGGGCAGGATGGGGAACAGATGGTTTTTATACTTTGGGAAATTATGTGGTTGTAAGGAACGGTTCTTATCGTAACGTTACTGCTCACCTTAGTGGTATTGCTTCCGGAATCTATTGGGGCGCTTATGTAGATGCATATTATACCATTATCGGTTGGGCCGGCAGCACAGGCGGGCCATGGGATCCACATCTTCATGCACGTGTGAGCTGGGGTGAATCACTTACTTACAATGGTCAGCCTTATGGCGGACAATCAGTAGCACCAAAACGTTTACGTTGCTATACCTGCGATGACCAGGATGTTACAGCAACAAATGGTGCTAAATATTACAACTATTTTTATCATGGACGTTGGATGAAATATTAGAATCCAATTTTAGTTAGCTTTTAACCCGGATTATGCAGTATTACTGTTGATCCGGGTTATTTATTTGTGAGACTCCATTTTGCAATCCGCCTGAGGCGGAGAAGCGGAAATGGTTAGCCGAACAATGCCGCCGAAGGCGGGAGCGATGGTAAATACCCGCCACTGTGGCTCTGCTGCGAGGGGTTCATTGGATCCAACTGCTCGCTAATCAATCATGTAAATACTTGACTATCTGATATTTACGTATAAAGCACTTCTTTTCCAGTCTAAGATATTTAGTAAAAAAATATTGGAAGCCCGCTTGAATAAAGGTAAATTTGTTTTAAATCAAACAAGCAATGAATAAAAAATTAACCGGCAGTTTTTTACTTCTTATTTTCTCTTTATTTCTACATGCGCAAAAAAATTTAACACTGCGCAGCAATCTTAAATATACAAATAAAACACTTGCGGGGATATGGGGCCATGTAGATGCATCAGGAAATGAATATGCGCTGGTAGCTGCTTCCAACGGATTGTCAATTGTTGATGTAACAAATCCTGCAACACCTGTAGAAAAATTCTTTGTAAGCAGCCCTTATTCTGTTTGGCATGAAGTTAGAACTTGTGGTAATTATGCATACATGTGTACAGAAGGTGGAGGCGGAATAACAATTGTTGATTTAAGTAATCTGCCCGCTAGTATCAGGGATACAACGTATACCGGTGATGGTGTTATAGCCGGTCAGGTAGGTATCATGCATACGTTGGAGATCGAAAAAAATTTCCTATACATGTTTGGAATGAAGCCGGGTATCGGAGGTGCTTATGTAGCTGATCTCACTGATCCCTGGAAACCAAAATATGTAGGGAAATATGATGTAAAATATGTACATGACGGGTACGTGCGAAATGATACATTATATGCCGCTAACATCAATAATGGCACTTTTTCAATAATTGATTTTACAGATAAGGCTGCCCCGGTTTTGTTGGCATCAAAATCCACTCCTAAAAATAAAACACACAACTGCTGGCTTTCAGATAATGGAAAAACTTTATTTACAACCGATGAAGTGGATTATTCAACTCTTACTTCCTATGACATTTCTGATCTTTCTAATATTGTTGAATTAGACAGAGCCGAATCACAACCCGGTTCAGGCTCCGTAGTACACAATACCCGTATCTTCAATGATTATTCGGTAACTTCCTGGTATATTGATGGAGTGGTGATAGTGGATTGCAGCCGTCCGTCAAATATGATCAAAACAGCTTTTTATGATACCAGTCCTGCTTATGGAAAAGGACAAGGCAGTTGCTGGGATGTTTATCCGTATCTGCCATCCGGAAATATTATTGCCTCTACCATATCGGAAGGATTATTTGTACTTGCTCCCACTTATAAAAGAGCCTGTTACCTTGAAGGCATTGTCACCGATAGTGCCACGGGAGCTCCCATCAATAATGTAAAAGTAGAAATTCAGGCTACTGATGCAATTGAATATTCTTCTTTAAGTGGAAAATATGAAACCGGTTTTGCTGATTCGGGATCATACACTGTAACGTTTAGTGTCGCATCACATATTTCTAAAACGATAACAGGCGTAGTATTAAAAAACGGGGTGCTTACTAATTTGAATATAAGCCTTGCAAAAAGAACCGGAACCCCTTTTAACCTGGTTGGAAGGATCATGAAATCCAATGGTGCTGCTGTTGTGCTGGGTAACGTAGCGGTTCAGGACGGTGATATGCGGATCAATGTAACAGGTAACGGAACCGGGTATTTTACGATTAATAATATATATCCCGGAACGTATCAATTTACTGCCGGTAAATGGGGATATGTTACACAATGCATGAATAAAACTGTAACAGGCCCGGCGGATACCGTTAAATTTTATCTTGCCTCCGGTATTTATGATGATTTTATTTTTGACTATGCATGGAAAACAACAACTACTACTACGAGCGGAAATTGGAAAAGAGAAAAACCAAGATCAACATCCGTAGCAGGAACATTTGCCAATCCTGATGCTGATGCTTCCGCTGATTGTTCAGAAGAATGTTATGTTACCGGTAATGAACCTTTCGGAGATGCTGATTTTGATGATGTGGAGAATGGCATAGTAACTTTAACATCGCCCATATTTGATCTTACAACTTATGTAAATCCGTATGTAATTTATAGCCGTTGGTATTATAACCAAGGGGCCGATCCCAATCCTGCTGCTAACAATTTATTGGTGAGGATCAATAATAATATCAGTACGGTTACCCTGGAAAACGTATCAACATCGAATCCGAACTGGGTATCAAAAAAATTCCGAATCAAAGATTATGTTTCTCTTACGGATAGTGTAAAGCTCATTTTTAGGCTGACAGGTACTGCCGCGGCAGCTCACGTCGTGGAATCGGGGGTAGATCATTTTATGATAGTTGATTCAATCACCAGTTCAGTAGAAACTATTAAAGAAGAAAATGTAAACTTCCACATCTATCCCAATCCGGTGAATGATGGAATACTTTATTTTTCTATTGATCATACAATAAATAATGATGCTTCTTTTACACTGCTTGATCTCATGGGAAAAACAATTGGACAATATCCTGTAAAAGCAAATGAAGGTAAATTACAATTTAGTAATGAGCTAAGCCCCGGGATCTATTTTATTCAATACCTGGAAGGCACAAACAGTTCATTTCGGAAACTGATCATTCAATAAAACAATAAAGAAAAAATTACGTAGAACGTATTAAAAAAATTAAACCGATGAAAAAAATTACCCTGATCTTAACAATTAGTCTTGCTTTAGGTTCAACTCTTTTTGGACAAAATGGATCAAACAAGTATTTTGAAATGCAATCCGGGCTGGTTGCAAATGTTGATTATGTTCCTCAAACAATTATTATAAAATTAAAACCCGAATACAGGGATGCTCTGGAGGCCGGAAGGAGCAATGCGGTTAATTCATTGTTAACTTCATTTAAAACAAACAATGTAGTGCAGAAATATGCTAAACGCGCAGCTACGCCAAGTATGAGACAGGCTGCAGGAGTTCCTTTGGTGGATCTTTCACTGATCTATGAATTAAAAGTAGATGAAAGCGTAGCGCTGGAAACAGCTATTAATCAATTGTATGCTACAGGAATGCTGGAATATGTTGAGCTTAATTATTTATCACATCTTCAATACACACCTAATGACCCTATGATCCCCCAGGCAGGGCAGTACCACTTACGCAAGATAAATGCGTTTCAGGCTTGGGATATTGTGAAATCCGACTCTACAATAGTTGTTGGGTTTGCAGATACAGGAACCGCATATAATCACCGCGATCTAAAAAATAATATTAAAAAAAACTGGGCCGATCCGGTAAATGGAATTGACGATGATAATGACGGATATATTGATAATTTCAGAGGATATGATTTAGGCCAGGGAGATAACAATGCCACAGTGGTAGCCAGTTCTCATGGCTCGCATGTAACAGCATGTGGTGTTGCTCATACTGACAATGGAGCGGGTATGGCCGGACCGGGATTTGGCAGTTATTATATCCCTGTTAAAGTTACGGATTCAAATGCTGTTATTGTAAAAGGATATGAAGGTATTGTATATCTGGCCGATCGCGGAGTGAAACTTATTAACTGTTCCTGGGGGCAAAATGCAGGTTATAGCCAGTCGCAGCAGGATGCAGTTACCTATGCCACCGGAAAGGGAGCTTTAATAATAGGATCGGCAGGCAACTTTGGAAATTCAACCCTGAATTATCCTTCTTCTTACCAATATGTGTTGTCTGTTGCAAATACCGACAGTATGGATCTTAAAGTCAGTTCTTCTAACTACGGCCCGGCTATTGATCTTTGTGCTCCGGGGCGTTCAATAAATTCCGCGATAGCCTCAGATGCTTATTTAGTTTTAAGCGGAACCTCCATGGCTGCCGGTGTTGCATCGGGCTGTGCCGCCCTGGTAATGAAACGCTTTCCCAATTATAACGCCTTACAGGTAGGTGAACAGTTAAAAGCTACCACGGATAATATTTATGGCGTAAACTCAGTAGCATATAAAGACAAGCTGGGAACAGGGCGGATTAATTTATTCAGGGCAGTAACAGAAACACCGCCGATGATATCAATGCCTACCATTATTAAAACAGACTATGCCAATAATATATTTTCAGCTAATGATACTGTTGACATCAGCGGGAAGATCACGAATTTTTTAGATACGACAGAAGCCTTAAAGGTTACACTTCGCACCACTTCTCCTTATATTACGATAATTGACAGTATTTCAACTATTGGAGTATTAAACACACTTGACACTACTGATAATTATTCAAACCCTTTTACAGTGTATGTTAAACCGGGAACTCCCACAGCTACTGTAACATTCCAGTTAGTGTATACGGATAGTAATTACGTTGCTTATCAAACGTTCACAATGCAAACTTTGAGTTCGGTATCAATTCTGGAAAACAGTATTTCCTATTCAGCATTAGCTCAGAACTATCCTAATCCGTCAGGAACATCTACCACAATAGAGTTTGAATTAAAAAGCCAAATGGAAGCAGGACTTGAGGTATATGATGTAACGGGAAGAAAAATAGAAACACTTGTTGAATCCAAAGAGCTTTCACAAGGGAAACATTCGTATAATTTTAATACAGAACACTTACCGAATGGTATTTATTATTATAGCTTACGTGCAGGTGTGCTTGTTGAAACAAGAAGAATGGTTGTTATGAGAGAATAATAACCTTAGCACTGTATAAAATTAAATCCCCGCAAATGAATTTCATTGCGGGGATTTTGAGTTTAAGGTACAACTCATATATTCACTATGAGATCACAAACGTAACCGGGTCTGAAAAATCTTCCTGCACAGTACCCCGTATTACCGCTACGCGAAACCAGTAACGTTTCGCTTGTTCAAGCGGAGTTGAAATTTCGAAGGTGGCCACTGTACTATCACCCGCATCCTGCCAGGTATCCTCTTCAAAAGGATCTGGTGAATACTGCCACGTGTAAGCTACACGGGGCCCTTCCGATTTCCTGCGGAGTTTTACACTAAAAGGCACAGTACCCTTGCTGGCAGATAATACAGGAATATTAATACTCCCCTGGCTTTTAACCTCCATACCTGCACTTAATATCACTACTTCAGCAGTTTCAGGAGTAAGGTTGGCAATATTTTCCACATAATTGCCCTCAGCAGTTAATAGACGGTCAAGTACTTTTTCTTTGGCATACATATCCTCGGTATCTTTTGTATTGCCCACCTGTGCTTTTTTATAAGCGGTCTCCAACGTATCAGCTGCAAATGTAATACTTGAAAGACTGGGGTTAGGAGATGAAAAATACGGGTTGTTGGTCATTTGCTGAACAATGATCCCCGCGAATTCGATCTTGTCCGGCACTGAACGCCTGTTCAGTTTTAAGCTTACCTTTTTCATGGTTTCTATTTTTTAAATTAAACATTAAAAAAGTAGGTGTCAGTTCATGTAGCCGGGTTTATAGTAATGTAATCTTTAAGGTTTAGTTTCATATTGTTATTTACACAGATTTTTGGACAGTCTCATGTACTTTCTTACACATGTAGTTTAACATTGTACACATGTGATGTACTTTCGTACACATGTAGTTTAACATTGTACATATGTGATGTACTTTCGTACAGATGTAGTTTAACATTGTACACATGTGATCTGCTTTCTTACACATGTAGTTTAACATTGTACACATGTGATGTACTTTCTTACAGATGTAGTTTAACATTGTACACATGTGATGTACTTTCTTACACATGTAGTTTAACATCTTACACATGTTATATAACATCATACAAACAGTGTGTTTTTCTTGTATTATAGCGGTTTTAGCAGGACAGATATTGCATAAAATAAATTTTTATTATATACAATAAAATGCAACAGTTTGCGTATGTGGCGTTTACTGACCTCACCCTGCCCTCTCCAAAGGAGAGGGTTCTTTCACGCCGGCCCATCTAATAGTCATTTCCTTCAAATTATAAAACGGCTTATGATTTTTTATCGTAGCGCACCACCCTCTCCTTTGGAGAGGGCAGGGTGAGGTCTCAGGAGTTTATCCCTTAACAAAAATGGTATTGAGAGGAATAACTTCATTATAAAATTTATGATCCTGTTGATAAAATTTTTTCGCGGTAAAAAAGCAGGTATAAAAAACAGTTAAAAGTACTTAATTACCTGTGTTTCATGGCTTTACTCCGAGTTGAATTCTACCCCTCATTTGTCCGCTGTTTTGTCAAAAATTACCGGGAACTTTGAAAAATTAATTCTTAATTTTTCAAAAACATGAAATAACAATTACTTAATGGATTCAAATAATTTTTTGGGAGGAATATTTAAAGCTTCACAAATGGCGGCTAATTTTTTTATAGAAATGTTGCATTTACCGCTTTCAACTTTATTAATGAATTCTCTTGTTAAGCCGGATTCGTAAGCCAGCTGGTTTTGAGAAATATTTTGGGATACGCGCAATGTGCGTATATTATTACCTACGATTGTATTTATTGAAGCAACTAACTTTCCCACAACTTAAAATTGTGGGAAATGAAAAATTAAATTGTGAAATATATTTCACCAAATGAAAAAAGTTATATATTCGCCCACGGCTGATGAAAAATTTAGAAGAGTTCCCGGAATTTGGCACTCTGATATTGTACACTTGCAGCATATTTCAGAAACAAAAAACAATTATAAATCAACCATAAATTAAATCTCATGAAAAAAATCTTCCAAAATAATTTAAAAGCACTGATCATAGTAACCTTGCATTTTGTTGCAACTACTCTTAGTGCAATTACCTATACAGTAACAAGCACAGCAAACGGAACCACCACAGATGGTGTATCCTTGCGTTGGGCAATCACACAGGCCAATGCGGCAGTAGGAAATACTATAGCATTTAATATTTCCGGTACCGCGCCACATACAATTACTTTAACAAGCGCACTTCCGGTACTTACAAAAAACAATACCACTATTGACGGCAGTACACAACCCGCCAATGGCTATGATGGTGTGAGTCCAAGGGTTATTATTAATGGAAATAATACTGTTAGTAAAGGAATAGAAGCTTCCCTTACAACCGACCAGATAAAAATCTATGGTTTATACATCAAAGGATTTACAGACCATGGCATTTATTTACCAGCACAATTAGCCCATATCATAGGAACATCAGGCAAAGGAAATGTGATTAGCGGAAACGGGAATGCCAGTACTGATGCTGCTATATACATAAAAGGAGGAACTATAAAAAACAACATAATAGGAATGAATATTACCGGAACGGCAGCGGAAGCCAATACAGGATATGGCATACAGGCAATTGGAGGCTTGGTAATAATAGGAAGTGGTGTTTCAGGAGAAGGAAATTTAATTTCAGCAAATACAAATCATGGAATTTTACTTGATAATTGCAGCAACAGTATTATAAAAGGAAACAAAATAGGGACAGATGCAACGGGAATAACAAATTTTGGAAATACGACCTATGGTATATTTATCAATAATAATTCTCAGGATAATCAGGTTGGAGGAACAGGAGCGAATGAAGGAAATATTATTGCATATAATGGTAACGCAGGAGTTGGCATAGATGCAGGCGGTGGCAGCGCTACTAACAAAAATAACATACAGCGTAACAGTGTTTTTTGTAATGATCCAACTACATACAAAGGCATAAGTCTTATTAACAATGGAAATAATGGAGTAGCGGCGCCAATCATTATTTTGGCTACCGGTTCAGGAGCGAATGGGACATCAGTAGCCAACGCGACCATTGAAATATTTGAAAGTAACAGTATATGCAATGGTGCACAAGGAAAAAAATATAAGGGAACAACTACAGCTAACGGTTCAGGAAACTGGACTTATACAGGAGCCCTCACAGGAGAAATTACAGCAACGCAAACTACTATTGACGGAACATCACAATTTTCATCCCGTTCAGTTGCAGGAGGAAATCTTTTCTCTACTTTCTTATGTACAAATGGAACAGTACATTCTACAGGATTTAATGCTTTTGGTCAGTTAGGAGATGGAACAAACGTTGACAAAAGTACCCCTGTAGCTGTAAGTAGTATTTCAAACATTATTGCTATTTCATCGGGCGCAGAACATACTTTAGCATTACAAAGCAATGGAGAAGTATGGGCATGGGGATACAATGCATTCGGTCAATTGGGCGATGGCAACAATGGCAACAGTAATCTTCCTGTTAAGGTTTCAAATGGTAGCGGTAACCTAACAGGCATAGTTGCGGTTTCGGCAGGAGATGATCATTCCCTTGCTTTGGATAATTTGGGAAGAGTATGGTCATGGGGAAGAAACGCAAACGGCCAATTGGGAGATGGTACTTCAAGCGATAATAATTTTGCTGTTTTGATTAGCACACTTACCAACGTTGCAGCTATAACCGCAGGTGACGCTACTTCTATGGCATTAAGATGCGATGGAACTGTCTGGTTGTGGGGTAGTAATGAATATGGCCAGTTAGGAGATGGAACTACAATTGATAAATTTATCCCTACACAGGAGGCTAATGGATTTACTAATATTAAAGCCATCGCTTTTGGAGGCTTACATTCTCTTATTTTAAATAACACAGGTACGGTATATACATGTGGGAATAATTTTTCAGGGCAATTAGGGAATAGTTTAGTAACCAGCTTAATCTTTTCACAAGCTGTAAACGTGCCAACTAATATTGTAGCAATTGCAGGGGGATTTTATCATTCCCTTGCAATAGATAATACAGGAGTTGTAAAGGCATGGGGAAGTAATAATTATGGTCAATTAGGTAATAATAGCTTGGTAAGTACGAATACTGCCGTTACTGTGACCGGATTAACTGGTATTGTTTCAATTTCAGCAGGACAAGATCATTCCCTTGCTTTAAAAAATGATGGTACAGCCTGGGCCTGGGGGAGAAATGATTATGGTCAACTCGGAGATGCTACTACTATACTTAGAAAAACTCCCGTGCAAGTAAGTATAGGATGCGCTATTTTAATACCTGCTATCCTTGGACCTGTTACTGCTAATGCCGGCAATGATGCAGCTATTTGTGCAGGCTCCAGTACACAATTAAATGCGACAGGTGGTGGTACTTATAGCTGGAGCCCTGCTATAGGTTTGAGCAGTACTACTATTGCAAACCCTTTAGCAAATCCAACTATAACCACTACCTATGTGGTAACAGTAACCGGCCCTAGTGGGTGTACTGCAACGGATGCTGTATTAGTTACCGTAAACCCTCTGCCAACTGTAACTGCTACTGCAAGCCCGGCAACTATAGTATTGCCTGCCACCAGCCAGCTAACGGCTACAAGCAGCGGAGTTACTTATAGCTGGAATACAGGAGGATCTACATCAGTTATAACCGTATCACCAACAGTAACAACCACTTATACTGTAACGGTAACAAGTACAACTACAGGTTGTACAGCAAAAACAACAGTTGTTGTAAGGGTGGTGCCTGCATCTTGTAATCTTACATACGATTATGTGGTGCCATATGTAGTTGGTGGAGTAGATGCCTCAACGGTATTTGGAGCTGCTACTACAATAACCAATAAAAACATTTCGGTTTTAGGTGATCTTAAGATCAATAACAATATGATTTTTTCAGGTTGTAATTTAGTGATGGATCCGGATGTAAAAATTAATCTGACAACGGGTAATTTAACGTTGAATAGCAAAACACATATTTACGCATGTACCAATATGTGGGACGGAATATACGTGCCAACCGGAAGAACTTTAAATACAACAGGCAGCGCATTTATTGAAGACGCGAAATCCGCGATAAATATAGCAGCACAGGTAAGCACTGTATCTCTTATCAATTTTACCATATTTAATAAAAACCTTGCTGCTGTTACACTTACAGCCAATACAAACACTCTTTCCCCTATTAACTTCAGGGCAAATGTGGTTACCAGCAGAACAATACCATTTACTGCTACAACATCAACCAATAGTAGTGTTGCAGATGTAATAACAAACATAATAAGTACTTCATCTTGGGTAGAAAGCAATTTAAGAGCTCCTTACACTGATAGAAAGGGCTGTTATGGTGTAGATGCTACTGATGTGAACAATGTGGAGGTAGGTAAGGCTGTAATCAATCAATGGAATTATTTTGACGCCATTATGTGCGGTGTTAATCTTATCCGCAGTAATGCTATAATTTATAATAATAAATTTCAAAATTTACTGGGATATAATAACCCTCCTACCTATTGCCCTAACCCGCCACGTTGTTATGTTGAAAGTGGTTATGGGGTGCAGACTATGGGAACATTAACTACCGGTTTAAATACTATTACCATAGGTGATAATGCTGCAAACAAACCTAATACATTTAACAACATATACCAGGCAATAAGTGTTCAAAGATATAAAACTCAAACTGTTAAAGGTAATAGCATTACCAATACTTACACCTCAACATTCCTTCCGGGTAATTCTATTGATTATGGTGATGCCGGCATTAGAATTTCAGAAGCAACGGCAAATAATATTATAAATATTAGCAGCCAAACATTAATTAAAAATTGCAAGGATGCCATTCATGTGTACCGCGCTAGTACTGCAGGTACATCCTCATTAATAATTAATGACAATGGAGATGCAGCGAATACACCCACTGTTCCATGCATTACAGCCGATGCAAGCGGTTATTGTACCAATGGTATTTTTATAAATGATCTGGGAATAGGTTCAGTAGTACCCACTATTTGGGAAATTAAAAATAATGTAGTTAGCGAAACAGCAAACTGCATTAATTTATTAAATGTTAAAAAACCCCTCGCTGCACCAGGTACTTTGCAATATGAAGTAAAAAGCAATAGTGTTACAACACGTTATGCAGCAAGTGGCAATACAAATGGTATTAAGGCAAAAGGTTGTGAAAAAGTAAGCATTGTATTTAATCATACAAAATATACTGGCACTCCTTATTCTTCTGGAAACATCTTATCATATGGTATTTATTTGCAAAACAGCAGCAATATGTTGGTAAAATGTAATTATATAGATGATGCAGCACGCAGTATGGTGTTTGAAGGCTCTTGTATAAGCTCAACATTAAGTGGGGCCAATGTTGGAATAACATTAAACCGGATGTATAGAGCGCAAGAAGGATTTGTACTAAAAAATAATGGAGAAATAGGACAACAGGGAAGCGATGTTTTACCCAATGGTGATATTGTCAATAGTTGGATTGCTCCTTTTTCAAATGCTGAAACATTTACTGAAAATACAAGCAACGCAAACACTAATTCAAAACTGTACATAGGACCAGGAAATATGCCTATCAATAACAAGTCTGCTCCTGTGAATTTTGAATATAGCCAAGTATTTGGTGGGTTAAATTTAACATATATGGGCAATGGAGGATGTGAAATGTATCCACCTGCCTCGGTTTTATATAATAACAATGGGATGGAAAGGGTTGATCGAACGCCTCCTGTTGATTTGGTAGAATATAGCAGTAATCTGGAAAAAATAGAAAAGGATAACAGCCAGTTCTCAGTTTACAATGAAGAAACTCGGTGGATGCGTAAAAAATTTGTGTACGATGAGCTTAAAAATAATTCTGTGCTGAACAGCAGAAGCTCACTGCAAAAATTTTATGCGGATAAAAGCTACAATTATTCAAAATTTGCAGAGGTAGAAGCTGCGTTATCTAACAAACAATACAGCACAGCAAACAGCATTAATGCAAGTATCACTCCTGTAAATGTTTTAGAAAGCAACCAGCAGGTAATCAATACCCTTATTTTGCAAACTCTTTTAGATGACAGGTATGTTTATATAGAAGCAGACAAAAAATTGATCCGCACAATTGCCCTGCAATGCCCGTTCAGTGGAGGTTATGCAGTTTACCAGGCCCGGAATATGTTAATGGGAGTTGAGAACAGGATAATAGAGTTTGAGGATAATTGTGATCAAATAGCAGATCGTTCAATGCAAGAAGCTCCTTTAAGCACCCAAACAACTATGAATACAAATAAATCATTTAATTTATATCCAAACCCCAACAAGGGTAGTATGGTTTTGGATTATGATTTAAAAAAGGACGAAAACGGAACCATTAAAATTTATGACTTAACAGGTAAGTTAATGGTAAGCTATCTATTAAATGCTAATCAGACCCAATTACAAATAAACAATACTGAACTTAACAATGGTATTTATATGTACAACATTATTATAAATAACAAAACCGTTAAAACGGATAAACTGGTTATTATTAAACAATAACAACCATTTAATAAAACAGATGAACCCTTTGCGACTTTTTGTCGTAAAGGGTTTATCTTTGTACAAGATGAATAAAACTTTATACATAATTACATTTGTTATATCTTCATTGGAATTAGCTGCCCAAAACCTCGTATCAAATCCGAGTTTTGAAATTTACACAAGTTGTCCAACTGGAATAAACCAAATTAATTTGGCTACTCCGTGGGTAGATCCAACATCTTCACAAGCCGAATGTTTTAATGAATGTAGTCCAGTTGGCAGTAATGTAAACGTACCTTTTAATACTAGTGGAGGATATCAATATGCTAAAAATGGAAAAGGATATGCGGGTATTAATACCTATGTTAAGTCCTTCCCTATCCGCATTTATATTCAAAGCGTTTTAATCGATACACTTATAGCAGGAGAAACGTATTGTGTTTCTTTTTATGTTAATTGCTTAAATATAGTTAACTATGCCATAGATGCAATAGGAGCATACATTTCCAAAACTGCTATAACTTGCGGCTCGGGAGGATGTTTGTTAAATTTTACTCCACAGGTTAGTAATCCTGTTGGAAATGTAATCACTGATACAGCTAATTGGACAGAAATAAGCGGCTATTTTATTGCTACCGGCGGAGAAAAATACATTACTATAGGCAACTTTAAGAATGATGCGAATACAGATACAGTTAGAATTAATAATATTTCTGGCAGGGATGAATCGTATTATTATATTGATAGTGTTACGCTTATGCTTTGCAGTGATACAGCAATAAGCGTGAATGAATTGAGCGATGAGAATTTTAAAATTAATTTGTATCCTAACCCAAGTAATGGAAATGTACTACTTAAGTATACCATTAAACAAAATGGAATACTTAATATTTATGATGTAACGGGTAAGCAAATTGAAGAGCATGAATTGAGCGCTAACGGAAATGAACTGAAACTAACCAACAATTTGAATAGCGGTATTTATTTGTACCAGGTTATTGTGAATGATAAGATTGTGAAGAGTGATAAGCTGGTGGTAATTAAGTAAAAGCCCACCCCTGCTCTCCCAAAGGGAAGGAGATACAATTATAAAACACAGTACTCAAAAGCCTCCCCTTGGGGAGAGCCTGTCCTGAGCGTAGTCGAAGGATTAGGAGGGGCTTATTTTTAATGATGTTCTTCTTTTGATCCTTCTTCGTGTTTTTCATCTCCCTCGTGTTTGCCGTCTTTGTGTTTGCCATCTTTGTGCTCATCATGTGCAGCACCTGCTTCATGATCTGCATGGTGGCCGGATTTTGCCGCTTCGTTCAGTTCAATTTTTTGTTTTACGATCAGCTCATCCATTTTTTCTTTATGTACCAGACTGTAATTTGCTTCTCCTACAATGATATAAACCAAATACAATATGAACAATGTATAAGGTGCAAGGATGGTGTATTTAAAGGATTTTTTCTCGTCTCCAAGATGCATAAAGCTCATCACGATATAGAACGCTTTAAGAATAGTTAAACCAATGAATATGAACTTAAGAGTGATGGAAGATGTTCGGTCATCATTCAATAAGCCCCATTTAGCAGCCTGGAAGCCTATAATAAGCTCAACAATTGTAACTACCAGCATGATCCAGAAAACATTCCAGAGTTTTCTGCGTTTTTTCTTTCCGTCCTCTTCGCTGTGATGAGCCATGTACTCATACTGTGGGTAATCATCGTGAAATTCTGACATAACTAATGAAATTATAAATTATAAATTATGAATTATAAATTTTTTAAATGCTATAATAAATAGAAGAAGGTAAATACGAATACCCATACAAGATCCACAAAGTGCCAGTATAACCCGGTCTTTTCGATCATTTCATAATGCCCGCGTTTTTCGTATGTTCCTTTTAATACATTTATAAAAATAATGATATTGATAATAACACCACTGAATACGTGAAATCCGTGGAATCCTGTAATAAAGAAAAAGAAGTTCGCGAATACCGGTAAACCATATTCATTCACAACCATGTTAGCTCCATAAATTGTTTTTTCTACCCATTGCCCGTTTTCAAATACACTGCGTACGGCACCATGATCAGTTCCAACAATGAAGTGATACCACTCCCAAGCCTGTGAACCTACGAACATTGCACCACCGATAATGGTTAAGAATAACCATATTGTTACTTTCTTTTTGTCATTGCGATGCCCTGCTTCCACAGCCAATACCATTGTTACCGATGACATGATGAGGATCAGGGTCATTAAACCCACATAGGCCAAAGGAATATGACCGTCATAAAATGGGAAATGAGTAAATACATCACCCGGGTTTGGCCATACTTCAGGGTGTTTATGGCGCATGAAGCCATAGGCACTTAATAATCCTGAAAATGTTAATGCATCGGATACAAGGAAAAACCACATGAATACTTTCCCGTAACTAACGCCAAATGGTGATTTGCCACCACTCCAGGCTGATCCTGAATCTGTTTCTGCTGCGTGACCTGACATACTTTCTGCTAATTAGATTTAAAACTGATTTTATGGGTGCTAATATGCAATTTTTTCATTGAAAATTCAACGTACAAATAATAAAAATAAGAACAAATATATCCACAGGCCGTCCAAAAAGTGCCAAAAAATGGCACAAAGCCTTATCCCTAACAGGTTTTCGGAATTATAGCGCTTCATTAATGATTTTACCCAAACTACCATTAAAGCAAGGATTCCTCCTATTAAATGGGCCATGTGCAATCCTGTTAAAGCATAAAGGAAAGACCCTGAAGCATTGCTGTATTTACCGGCAAAAAATATTTTTTGATCCACCAACACACTCCATGCTTTAAACTGGCAAATAACAAATGCCACTCCTAATATAAGTGTAATCAAAGAGGCCAATTGTATATTCTTAAAATCATTTTTTTTAGCGGCTGATAATACCCAATTCATGGTTACACTGCTGAGAATAATAAAAGCAGTACTGATATAGAAGAGTTGCGGCAGCTCAAATTGCAGCCAGTCGCCTTTCATCTGTCGCACTACGTAAGCACTGGTAAGAGATGCGAACAGCATCACCATAGTGATCATTGCCACCCATAGCAAGGGTTTTGCTACTTTTTCACGGGTAATGCGTTTTTCTTCTTCTGAAATCTTCATCTATATTTTAATAAATAACATTTTTTCATCCCCCTGCCCTCCTTCGGCAAGCTCAGGACAGGCTCTTCAAAAGGGGATAAATCTACCAATTACCAATTCCTAATAACCATTAACCGTTAACTGATTCACTATTTCCCGAACATCACCGCTAACTGAACCAGTGGCAAATAAATGAAAGAGCCAAACATCAACCTTCGTGCTGCTTCCACGGTACATTCCTTATATAATGTATAGGCTTGCCAGATAAAAAATACGCTGCATATAGATATGATGATGACCGATACAGTGCCCGACATTCCAAACAATACCGGTAATAAGCTGATGGGATATAAGAACAATGTATATACGAGGATCTGAAAGGCACTGCTTTTATCGCGTCCGCCTAATGAGGGCAACATATTAAAGCCTGCTTTTTTATAATCTTCGTCCAATACCCAGGCAATGGCCCAGAAGTGTGGAAATTGCCACATGAACTGCCCTGCAAATAATATCCATGCGGGTAGTTGAATAGAGCCAAAGCCTTCTGTGGCCGCTACTGCGCCTAATAATGGGGGAATGGCGCCGGGGAAAGCCCCTACAAATACGGCAAATGGAGTAATCCGTTTAAGTGGTGTATACACAACAGTATATAATATCAACGCAATTGTCCCTAAAATTCCGCTCAAGGGGTTCATAAAAAACAAAAGGATGGCAACGCCTGCAATTCCCATGAGTCCGGCCAGTACAAACGATTCGTTGATGGTCATTCGTTCCTGTGGCAATGGTCGGTTTTGAGTGCGGTCCATTAATTTGTCAAGGTCTTTTTCAATGATCTGGTTAAAGCCATTGGAAGAGCAGGTAACTAAAAAACCACCGATGATGAGCATGAGCATTTTAGTCCAATTGACTTCAAGGCCATTGGAATGAGATCCGACCACAAAACCGATTGCAGCAGAAAGCAATACCAGTGAGGCTAAACGAAGCTTTATGAATTGTACATAATCGGATATTTTATTCATTACACTAAATGGCCTTTCAATATGTGTTGTGTTTTCGGGAAGCAAATATAATTTTTAGTTTATTTTTTTTCTCGCGCAGTTCTCGATACGCTCACTTTGTTCGCACTCGAACTGACTATGCGCGCTGTCACTTCGAGTAGTGAGGAACGAACGTATCGAGAAGCGTGTGTTAGAAGCAATGAGTTTATTTCAAATGCGGATACAATTTTACCAATAATTATGCGAATGAGAAAGGTAAATTTTAAAAATTAGATGATTGGAAGATAAATTGTTATGGCAAGCGCACAGTCTTCGACAGGCTCAGACTGACCATGTGCTGCCATATTAAGTATTTCACCCTTTACTGAAACGCGTTGATTCCTGTTACATCCATTCCTGTGATCAGCAAATGGATGTCATGTGTTCCTTCGTAGGTCACCACCGATTCTAAATTCATCATGTGGCGCATGATTGGATATTCTCCGGTAATTCCCATAGCGCCATGGATCTGACGAGCTTCACGCGCTATCTGCAAAGCCATATTTACATTGTTGCGCTTTGCCATTGAGATCTGCTGAGGTGTTGCGCGGTGTTCATTTTTTAATACACCTAAGCGCCAGGTTAATAATTGGGCCTTGGTAATTTCCGTGATCATTTCGGCTAATTTTTTTTGTGTCAGCTGAAATCCTCCAATGGGTTTACCGAACTGGATACGTTCTTTGGAATACCGCAATGCGGAATCATAACAATCCATTGCGGCACCAATGGCGCCCCAGGCAATACCGTAACGTGCTGAGTTCAGACAGCCCAATGGGCCTTTTAATCCTTTGATATCCGGAAAAATATTTTCTTTGGGAACTTTTACATTGGCAAAAACCAATTCACCTGTGGCGCTTGCACGCAAGCTCCATTTACCATGTGTTTCAGGAGTTGTAAAACCTTCCATGCCTCGTTCCACCACCAAACCACGAATATCCCCTGCTTCATCTTTTGCCCAAACAACCGTGATATCCGCAAAAGGAGAATTAGAGATCCACATCTTCGCCCCATTCAATAAATAATGATCGCCTTTATCTTTTATATTGGTGATCATTCCATTAGGATTAGAGCCATGATCAGGTTCTGTTAACCCGAAACAGCCCATCATTTCACCTGTAGCCAGTTTTGGTAAATATTTCTTTTTTTGTTGTTCGCTGCCATACGTAAAAATAGGGAACATCACCAATGAACTTTGTACAGATGCAGTGGAACGTAATCCACTATCGCCTCGCTCCAGTTCCTGCATGATAATTCCATAAGAGATCTGGTCCAAGCCCGCACCACCATATTCAGCTGGTATATATGGACCAAAGGCACCCACTTCTGCCAGACCTTTGATCCATTGTTTTGGAAATTTGGCATTCTGACAAGCTTCTTCAACGATGGGTGAAACTTCTTTTTTTACCCATGCGCGTGCAGTTTCACGGATCAGTTTATGTTCTTCGGTCAATAGCTCATCCATCAAATAATAATCATGAGCTTCAAAACGGTCAGTTGCCATAATAGGAGGTTAAAAAAATTTAAACAAAAATAGGGATAATTTTCAGACCAAAGCTCGTCTTACGAGTAAATGAACTCACTCTTTTTTGTATCTTTGTATAGATAAATAATTTAAAATGGAAAATATCGTAATAAGTATTAATAATAAACGTGAAGCGGATTTTTTAGTTCAACTTGCAAAGAAGCTTGGTTTTAATCCTTTGTTGGTTTCTGACGACAAAAAACGATTGCTCGCTCGTGAAAAAATAATTCAACTTGCTGAGGCAATTGAAAAGAATGACATAAGTGAAGACGAAATTCAAAGGGAGATTGATAAATTAAGGCAAAAACGTAATGAGAAGAAAAAATAGATTAGTAATTGATACTAACCTATGGATTAGCTGGTTAATAGGAAAAAAGCAAACACATTTAAATAAAGTACTCTCTGATCAAACAGTGCAGATATTTTCAAGTCAGGAGCAAATACTGGAACTGTTTGAGGTGATAGACCGAAGCAAATTTAACAAGTTGATTCCTAAAGAAATTGCTGATGAGTTTAAATTATTTTTTTTAGAAGCAGTGACGATTGTTAAAGTGAAAATTAAAGTCCAGTTGAGCAGGGATCCTAATGATGATTTTTTGCTCGCCCTTTCAAAAACAGCAAAAGCTCAATATTTACTTACAGGGGATAAAGATTTACTTGCATTAAGAAAATATGCGGGAACGTATATTGTTAAGATAAATCAATATTTGAGTGCATAGTATAGTTTTTGTTTTCCCGTTTAATTTCCTTTCAACCGTCTTTTAAGTCCTATCACTTCCAGTAAAACTGCAATCCGATTGTGGGGGCTACAGTATGAAAATAGGAAAAATCCGGATTGGTTGAAATATGATTTACATAAGTATATGGAATGTTTAATTCCAAAGCCAGCCTTTCTGTTACAAAATAGTTTATGCCTATACCTCCCTGCAAAATAAAAACGGGGTTAATGTTTGTTTCTATAAGATACCTTGTAGAAGCGTTGAAAGTTTTTTGTTCAAACGCGCCAAAGCCAAGTGAAATGAATGAATAAGCTAAAAATTTAGCCCGGTTAATTATATAGTATCTTAAATAAGTATTTAAACCATAGAGTTTAATATTTTGTCTTTCTCTTTCCTTTGAATAATCAGAAGGATAGGAGTTGACTACCTCAGCGTAATAAGGATTAATGCCTACGCTCATATTTTTTATAGTGTGATATCCTATATTACCTGAAACAGCAAGACCTGAAATTTTATTATCGGGAACAAGTTGAAGTATATCAAACACAGGTAATACCGATACTCCAACCTGGGTGGTTGTTTTTTCAATTTGACTAAATCCTTTCAGTAAAAACAATGAGAAAAGAAGAAAGAAGAATAAATGATTTTTAAGCATGTTTATTATTCCCCCGGATGATACGTACGTTCAACATGTTTCAACACATCTTCTTTATAGAACAATACATCTTTAAACTGTCCTTTCCTGTACATTTCCACCTGGTCGCCAAAATGTTTTGAATCCATTGAACCGCTTTGGCCTCCGGCCAATAATGTTTTTGCTTTTATTATTTTTCCGAATTCAACCGCACAAATAAAACTATTGCCATTGTATCCATATCTTTTTTTAGTTCCATAAGTCTGACTTGCAAATGCAGGTAGCATTCCCCAAGTGGCTGAAGCAAAACCAATGGGTATACTTGGTTTATTGTCATCGTACTTCAGATCAATATCACTTGATAAACGTTGGTAACGGTTTATTTCACCCCAGGGCATTTTCCAGGTCCCGAATTTTTTTGTCAGATCACGAACAGTTGTTGCAAGTGTTTGTATTAATTCTTTGGGATTGACAGACGCTAAAAATAATTTTGTTTTTTCAACACGGTCCATGTCATACGCATCTGTTGTTTTTGTTTTTGAAATAGCAGCGGATATGCGTTCGGCCCATTCAATAGCCAGTGTAGCGGCAACGGATTGCTCATTGATATAAAAATCCCAGTTTTTTAATACGCTGATCGGTTCAGATAATTCTGTATAAAACGGATCAGAAGAATTGACATTCTTTTCAAATGCCTGTACCAATGCCGGAACCATTGATTCAAAAGCGGAAAGATAAGTATCATATCCCGCAGCAATTACTTTGTCGAGATTGTATGTGTTAGGTTTTGTAAGCACTCTCACAGCATTGATCCCGCGAAAATTTTCTCCATCGGGAGCCATGTAGATTGGATAATTTTCTTTTTTCGGACTGTTGATCCCCGCGGAAGTAAAAGGAGTGGAGTTGCAATTCTGAACCCATCCGTTAGCGGGATTGTAAAGATGAACCGATTGTTCGATCGGATGCAATCCTTTCCATTCGGTTGCTGAAATACTTCCATCAACCGGTTTCGACCAGTCAAATTTCAGATCCCTGACAGGAAGAAAATTACCATGCCAGTATGCAATGTTTCCTTCCGCATCTGCATATACAGTATTATTGGAAGTATTGGATAATAATCCCATCACTTCTTTATATTCTGCAAAGCTTTTTGCTTTGGTGCGTTTCCAGCTCTGGATCAATCCTGTCATGGAGCGGTTGTTGGCCTTCATGCTCAGGTATTGCCCGTTGCGTTTTGCCATTACAGGCCCATGTGCAGTATAAAATGCATTCACTGTTTTTGATACTTTTTTGCCTGCTTTGGTATAATGCAGGACGATCTTTTTTTGCGTGATGGTTTTTTGTTGTCCGTCATATTCATAAAACCATTGGTTATCTTTTTTGCTGATCTTTTCAATATAGGTATCTGCAATATCAGTATAGTTGGAAGTGTGCATCCAGCCGCAATGTTCATTAAATCCCTGGTAAACGAATAATTGTCCCCAGGTAACAGCACCATACACGTTCAATCCTTCTTCACTTACCACATGCACTTCAGGTCGGAAATAAAAAGTTACATGAGGGTTAATATAAAGGATCGCATTTTTTGATTCGGTAATAGCAGGAGCAAATGCGAAGCCGTTGGAACCGGTCAAATAATCCTCATCTTCCCTGCCTGTGCGGCAGGCAGGTTTTTTATTGATGGCACCAATTCCCATTCCATCGAGGTACAGATTTTTTATTTCATCAGCGGTAATGTCAGAAGTGTTAATGGCGCCAATGCTTCCGTCTGTCCATAGTAACTGGAACCAGGGTTGAAAGCGTGTCAATAAAAGTGGTTTTACCTGAGGGTGTTTATATAAATAATAATTGATGCCATCAGCGTAGGCATCCAGTAATTTTTTTAGCCAGGGCTCAGCGGCAGAGTAATCAGCTTTTGCTTCGGTTGAATCAATGATGAGGCGAATAAGCAAGTCGTTGGCCAGCTCTGTTTCACCTTTTACTTCCGCCATACGGCCAAGCTTTTCAATATAATTCATTTCCACACGTTGGAAATCATCTTCACATTGTGCATACAATAAACCGAATACGGCATCGGCATCTGTTTTACCATAAATATGAGGAATGCCCCAGTTATCACGGATGATTGTAATACGTTGTGCTTGTTGTTCCCATTTGTTAATCTCTTCTTTTGTTTGGGCGAAAGAGTTGAGGGATAAAGTTAATAGGGCGAAAGAAATTATTTTTTTCATGTGGGTAATTTTTAATTTATTCAGCAATAAGTTTTCCTGTTGCAATAATTTGGTTTTCCTGTTGAAGGCTATAGAAATAAATGCCGCTTGGTAAATTACCTCTTTCTATTTTTATTTCCTGCCCTGAAATACTTTGAATGTTTTTAACTTCTTGTCCGGTAAAATTATAAATAGTAAGTGATGCATTCCTACATTCAACATCAGTTTCTAAAAAAGTTGAAACTGAAAAAGGATTAGGATAAAATTTGGATTCCTTTAAAGAATTGCCTGAATCATTTATCCCTATAAGGTTACACGGGTTTGTAATTAATGTGTTTCCGGAAGCAATTGTTATATCGCTTGAATTAAAAGACCAGAAGGACAAGTCCGATGATCTTTTAAAATTTAGAACAGGAGTAACAACAGTTATTGAAGCATTGCTTACAGAATAATTCATACTGAGTGTTGAACAATCATTACTGCTATTACCTAAAGAATCGGTTTTAATAAGATAGGAATAATTTAAATTGTTAGTTCCCATGTAGGTTCCGGCGATGATAAATCCTTTATCAGTTGTTTGTTTAACTGACCAGGCTTCAGCACCATTTTGATTAAGAAATCTCTTGGACCATAAAATAACGCCTAGTCCATCCATTTTAATTAAACAGAGTCCGGCACTATCTCTTCCAACAGCCACATATCTGCCGTCTGTTGTTTGATGTATTGAATTAAGAGAAACTCCCGCAGCGGCCCCATACGTTTTGGCCCATTCAATTTCGCCCCAGGCTTCAATCTTTACAATTTTGTTGCCGGAATAATCAGCGATAAAAATATAACCTCCTTCGGCTGTTTGCAGTAAGCGTTTATCACCATAACCATAGCTTCCCGAAAGAATAATTTCAGGATATTGTTTTACCCAGGTCATATTGCCGGATACATCAAACTCAGCGACCCAAAAAGGTTTATTTGGTTGGCCACCTGCCCATATATAATATCCTCCGGCTATTTGGAATGCTGAACCAATTACAGGAATTGTTTGTGAGGTATTGTATTCTGTTTTTGTCCACAAGGTATCTCCTATACTGTTTGTTTTAATTAAACGCATTTGAACTCCTGCAGAAGCAGATAAAATATATCCTCCATCAGTAGTTTGTTCTACTGTATGTACAGGGCTGTAATCCGTAACAGTTGCAGCGTCATCAAAATGTTTTCCCCATACAAAATTACCGCTTGCATCGAGTTTTGTTAAGGTGGGGGTTTCAAATCCTCCTCCAACAATATAACCACCATCAGAGGTTTGACGAACACAAAATGCAGTTCCTCCAAGTGGCTTATTTCCTGCTCCGAATGTGCGGGTAAAAATGGTATCGCCTGAAGCATTTGTTTTTATTAATCTCCAGGCAATTTCATTTGTATAACCCGAAGTAATGTATCCGCCATCACTTGTTTGTTGAACAGAATAAAGTGCATCATTAGATATAGCATCATTCGACCGATAAATTTTCTGAAACATGGTTTGTGCATGTATGCTAAAACAAAATATTATAATAAGCCAAGATATAAGAAATAGCTTTGTTTTCATTAATGTGGTGTTATTGATAATGGCAAATATAAAGCAATAATTCAATTTCAAACTTCAGTGTACTCTTTCCTCTTCACCAAAAAATAAAAATCATTTTCAAGCGGCAGGTAGCCGTATTCATAACAGAAGTAATAGGTTACGCCTTTTTTTGTAGTATAGGCATTGGTGTAATACTGAAAATTAAAACCTTTCTGAGTGAGTTTTGTTTTTGTGGCTTTAGCGGTTTGTTCAGGGATCAGTTCTTCCAGCACTCTTCGGTTCTTGCGTAAAATATTATTTACGTTACGCACATGATTGGTGGTATCACTGTTCAGTTTATTATTAAAACTGTTTCGGCAAAGGTCGGAGCAGAATTTTTTATCAGCTCTTCCTTTAATTTGTTCTCCGCATTCAGGGCATTGTTTGCTCATATAACTTTTATTCGTTTTGCTTCTGATTTTAAATTTTCTTTTTTGCGTTCAATTTCAGGATATGAAAATCGGAACCCGTCATTTTTATAACGCGGAAAAAGATGCATATGATAATGGCCAATTTCATTAAAGTATCCATTACTTTGAAAAATAGTAATGCCATCAGGACTATAAACCTCTTTTAAATTCCGGGATAATTTTTTTGATACATTAATAATATGTGAAGCAATATTGTCAGGGAGGTCAAAAAGGTCAGGATAATGTGTTTTTGGAACCAATAAAATATGCCCATGGTTGATGGGATAAATGTCCATGAAGCAAATTACCAGCTCATCCTGGTAAATAATTTCCGCAGAAGTTTTTCCTGAAATAATATCGCAAAATATGCATGCCATAGCCTATTGTAAGGCACGAAAGTATAAAAATTTATCCAATTACAAACGGTTACAAATAATAATATCCGGATATAAACGCTTAATAACCGAATCCGGAAAACAGGTCGCCACATCTTTGCATCGTCAAAAACACAAGACGTTTTCTGACTGAACTAAAAACAATTTTATAAACAATTAAAAACAAAAAAATTATGAACGCATTACGCAACAAGGTACAATTGATCGGTAACGTAGGTATGAATCCTGAGATCAAAACATTAGACGGTGGAAAAAAATTAGCCAAAATGAGCCTCGCCACCAATGAATCTTATAAAAATTCAAAAGGCGAGCGTGTAACCGAAACACAATGGCATAACCTTATCGCATGGGGAAAAACAGCTGAGATCATTGAAAAATATCTTCAGAAAGGTAACGAAGTTGCAGTGGAAGGCAAGCTGATCCACCGCAATTACTTGGATAAAGAAGGTCAGAAACGCTACATCACCGAGATCGAAGTAAGCGAATTACTAATGCTTGGTGGAAAGAATTCACAGTAATCAATATATAAATACAAAAATAAAAAACGCCCTTCCGGTAATTATTGGAGGGCGTTTTTTATTTTTAGAAGGTCCAAAACTCCTTAATCAAGAATTAAGTTTGGATTTTGAATTCTGCTTTATTTCAGGGCTATACATCCAAACAAAATGCTATGATTTAGCTTTTCAAGAATTAAATTTCGTGACCGTTTACTTTGACATTTCTGTGTGAGCTAAACTAACTTCGTAAGAGATAAAATTTTAAATTTTAGAAATCTCAGATAGCGAAAATGAAACTGTTTCGAAATTTACTTTGTAGAGTAAGCTTTTTGATGTTGATGTTCTCTCCGGATTTAAAAGCCCAGGTACAAACAACAATGGGCACCGATTTCTGGATGGGATTTATTGAGCAATTTGATAATAGCATTCAAACCCGACTGACTATAAGTTCCGATGTTGCTGCCTCGGGAACAGTTGCGGTTCCGGGACAAGCATGGTCAACTCCTTTTAATGTTGCTGCTAACGCTACCACTATAATTACTATTCCAACGGCAAATGTATATGTTGGTACCTCCGAAGTTATTACCGCAAAAGCGGTTCATATTACTTCTAACAATCCTGTTGGTGTAGTTGCTTCCACTTATACTGCCGTACGTTCTGAAACGGCACTTATATTGCCAACTCCTTTATTGGGAACACAATATTTTGCTGCAAGTTATGCTCCGGGTAATTTTAATTTTACTTCTGAATTTATGGTGGTTGCTACTGCCAATGGTACCATTGTAGATATTACTCCTTCTTCTCCCACGGCAGGTGGGAAACCGGCGAATGTTCAATTTTCCGTTACGCTTAATGCGGGTGATGTGTACCAGGTGAAGGCTGCAAACAGTGGAGCCAAAGATCTGACAGGAAGTAAAATTTCCGTTTCTCCCAGCAGTCCGTGTAAAGTAATAGCAGTAATGGCGGGAATGACCGATGCATACGTACCGGCTAACACCTGTGCTACAGCTGATCCGTTATTTGAAGAAATGAACCCTGTAACTGTTTGGGGGACAGATTACGTTGTTCCTCCTTTCTTCTCCAGCAATGGATCACAGGTGAGGATCATTGCATCTCAGAATGCTACTGCCGTTACAATAGATGGAGGAGCACCTATTAATTTAAATTCAGGTCAGTGGAATGAACAATCATTCAATGGAAATGTGCATTGTATTACTGCAAATAAACCCATTCAGGTGGTGCAATACATGAAAGGCAATGCCTGTAGCGGAGCTACACCCAATAAAGGCGATCCAAGCATGTTGGTTCTAAATTCCAATAAGCAGATGATCCAGAAGTACGTGTTTACACCATACAATAATTTTATGGCAGCGAGGTTTGTGAATGTGGTGATGAAAACCCCTTACACCGCGCAGCTCCGATTGGACGGAGCTGCTGTAAGCCCTACCTGGACTGCAGTTCCAAATTGCACCGGATATTCTTATGCAACAATATCTATTACTGCTGCCTTTCATACCTTATTTGCAGACAGTAGTTTTGTTGGATATCTATATGGTTATGGCAGTGGTGATGACGCTTTTGCAAATCCATTGGGATGGAGTATTAATCTTCCATCACCAGTCACCCCGGTCATTACGGGAACAACTTCTATTTGCATAGGCGCAAGTACTACGTTAAGCGCAGGCAATACCTATACTACTTATTCCTGGTCGCCGGGCGGTCAAACTACTTCCGCTATAACTGTTACTCCTGCGTCTACATCAACGTATACAGTTACCGTTACCAGTGCCTGTGGTAGTGGTTCGGGTACTGTGGCAGTTACAGTGGCCTCTTGCGGTCCAACCGTTACTACCACCAGCAGCAGTGTATGTCCCGGGTCGTGTAATAATATAACAGCGACGGGCACAGGCGGCACGGGCCCTTATACCTATAGCTGGAACCCGGGATCAGGCACAGGCAGTAGTTTTAATGTATGCCCGGCCATCAGTACCACCTATACAGTAATAACCACAGACAATACCGGCGCCACAGCCTCCAATACAGCAGCAGTAACGGTAAATACAGCACCCTCACCCACTATAAGCGGAACAACCGCCATTTGCGCAGGAAAAAGCACTACCTTAACAGCCAACTCAGGAGGCAGCTATTTATGGAACACATCAGCAACCACAGCCGCCATTACAGTGAGCCCTTCGGTTAATACCACTTATACAGTAACTGTAACAACAGGAGGCTGTACAGGATCAAGAACAGTAGCGGTAACGGTCAATGCTAATCCTGCACCGATCATAAGCGGGAACACGAGTATTTGTACCGGTCAAAGCACTACACTAACAGCCAATGGCGGGGGCGCCTACTCATGGAGCCCCGGTGGACAAACCACCGCAGCCATTACTGTAACACCTGCAACAGGTAATACTACATATACAGTAACAGTAACCAATACCGGCTGTACAGGCAGTGCCAGTGCAGTAGTAACAGTAGCAGCAGGCTTAAGCCCGACAATAACGGGCACTACAAGTATATGCCCAGGAACAGGAACCACACTCACAGCCAATTCAGGAGGAACCTACAGTTGGAATACCGGGGCCACCACCACATCCATAACAGTATCACCTGCCACTGCAACAAACTATACAGTAACAGTAAGCAGTGGAACCTGTACAGGCACAGCCACGGTGCAGGTGACTATACTTACACCCCCATCCCCCACCATAACGGGAACCACTACCATATGTAATGGCACCGGCACCAGCTTAACAGCAAACGGAGGAACAACCTATGTATGGAATAACGGAGCCACTACACCAAGCATAAGTGTGAGCCCAACCACCCCAA